>JBATTL010000001.1:0-5946 GCA_049670525.1 Thiohalocapsa sp.
GGATACTAGTGGGTTCATGATTTATTTACCGATAGCCCCATGGGTGAACGACACCGATACCCTGCTTTCAATCATCCGCGCCAGATCCCCCACGTGCCGATCGAGCGTGAAACGGGCCAGGGCGCGGTCGCGCGCTGCCTTGCCGAGCGTGCCGGCCAGCGCGGGCGACTCCACCAAACGCCGCATGGCCACCGCCATGCCTTTGGCGTCGCCCTCGTCCACGAGGAAGCCAGTCTCTCCTTCGGCCACCACCTGCGGGATACCTGCGTGGCGGGTGCTCACGACCGGCAGGCCGGTCATCTGGGCCTCGATGAGCGCGACGGGAGTGCCTTCGCAATCCCCGTCTTCTGCCGCCAACGAGTGCTGGACGAAGGCGCGCGCCTCGCGCATCAGACGGCTGACCTGATCGGAGTCCTGGGCACCAGGAAAGGTTACCGACTGAGCAACCCCGAGCGCGGCCGCTAAACGTTTGCAAGCGCCAAGCAAGGGGCCTTCGCCCACCATGGTGAGGGTGGCATCGGGCACGAGTTCGCGGACCATGGCAAACGCGAGCAGAGTCAGATACGGGGCCTTCTTTTCGACGAACCTGCCCACAGCAAGGAAGCACGGGGGCTGCTCGGCCGGGTGAGCACCCGCAAACCGACCGGGATCCACTCCGTAAATGTTTATGTGGAGCCGATCCGGCTTTGCGCCGAGAGTCAGCAGTTGCTCGCGCATCGGCTCCGAAACGGCGACCACGCCGACGGCGGTTTCGAACATTTGCCTGTACGACGCGCCATGGGCTTCAAGAACATCCGTTCTCCAGGCGTCGAATCCATGGAAATGCACGAACAGCGGAACACCAGCCATTGCACAAGCCGGGGCCAGCCAGTCCCCCGTTGTGCCGTATTCCGCCAGCACAGCATCCGCCTTGATCACTTTCAGATGCCGAGCGAGAAGGAACCTGGAGACGGCTAAATTCATTGTGGGCGCCAGCCGACGGGCTCCTTCCCGGAACCACCAGCCCCAGCGCCAGATTTTGCGGCCATTTGCATCGTAGAGGTCGGTCTGAATACCGTACCGGGCAAGCACCTGGAACGGCAATCGCTCGACATGCGCCCGGATGAAGGTCTCTGTGGCGCGGTCTTTGTTGGGCACGACGACGACAAGTCTCAAAGGCGCATTCACACCCGTAGGCCGAGGACTCTTCATCTCCCGCTATCCTCCTGGACATAACAAAGGGGCACGACATCCACGTGTCGCTCGCCATGCATGGGCGGGCGCAGCGGCGACTGCTCATTGGGCCAACCAGTGCGGTCCTCGTAGATGTAGGTCTGATATCGGTCCGGCGCTTGCGAAGAGTCGAAGCGCTCGACGCGCGCAAAGTGCATCCGGTAGCGATCGAAATAGTCGCAGCCGGGCGCGCGCGCATGGTCCGATTCGTGTGGATTTGGCGCCGGGTGCTCCACCGTCCGTAAACCATGGCTCTTGCGCACCGTCGAAATGTAAGATCCGGGCTGATTCGACTGCATCTTTTTCTGAAACTACTTCGAATGTCATGCCGACAACATTCAGCCAAATCTCCAGGCGTTGCCACTGGTCTGGGAATGCGAGGTTCAGGACATCTTGGTCCCACCACCGGATGCGGTTTCGCTCATGTCGCATCAAGGAGATAAATCGAGATTCAACATTTTGACGTCGCCATACCTCAAGATCGATGACCAACACACCGGCCTGAAAATACGTCCCGCCTTGCTCGCCCCACAAGCGCACAGCATTCCAATGCGACAAATGATCCACCGCGGCTAAAGGTGCCTTGAGAGGAAGCGCAAAAAGGATTTGAACACTTCGAAGGGCAACCATGTCGGAATCGAGATAGACAAGACTTGTTACCTCAGACGGAAGAATAGAGCCAACAAACAGGCGAAAGAAGGTTGCTCTGCTGACGTGATCATCTTCAGACAAGGGAAGATCATCAGGAATATATCCGCAAGCATCGATGAATTGAGCGCTACGGCCACAGCGACTCAGGAACTTTGCGATGCTCTCTTTCGATGGCTCTGACAAAGATCTCTCATGCAAAACGAAAATCGGGATGTCGTCGGGCAGGCTATCAGTCTCGATCAGCGAGTGAAACAAGACCGTGAAGGGCATCACGTAGGCGTCGTCGAGCGAGAAAGCTAAGGCACGCATTTGGATTTCACCGCGCCGACAGTAGAAAGGTCGAGGGCAAATGGCGATTTTCGTTCATCTGAGGCAAGGCTCCTCGCAATACAGAGGAAGTAAGCGGCACGGTGACCGAAATCGGCTTACACGTTAAGGGTAGCAACTCCGCCATATGCCGATAAATGAAGGTCTCCGAGTGTCTGCCCGAGGATGGCGCGATGAATGCTGGCGGATACTTTTTTCATGTTTTGGCCTCGTTTCCCTCCACGTCATCCGGCAGCAAATTCAGGACCATGACAACCACTTTTTCTGACAATTGAAGTGCCTCTGCGACATCGGCTTGTGCAGGATCAAGGACATCGCCAGGATAACGAAACGCTGTTGCGAATGGAGTCAATGCCTCTGCTGCGTCTGCAAGCGCGCCAAATGCTGGTTCCAGCATTTCGCACTCTGCCAGCAGCGGGACAAGCAAGTGGGTCTTGTGAAATGGAACGTCATGCAAGGTGAGATATGCCTTCAGCGCCTTTTCCGCTGCTTGCTGGCAATGATAGGCGGCCGTGTCGAGCAGTGGCGGATCGGCCATGTTTAAGCAGTGTGCCGAGGCCAAATCATGACGCGCCTTGATCAGCCATTGACGAACGACGCGGGCTTTTTCCTCATCCATGCAGTTCGCGACCCTGCTCCAGCACCTGGCGCTCCAGCGATATTGGTACCTGAGCCGCGCGCTCGATTTCGTCGCGAGTCCGTACCAACACATCAATGGGCAATTGGATGCCTCGGAGACTGCGATAGATTTCACGCGCGCGCCGATACTCAGGCTGGTTCGACGTGCTAACAATGATCATAAGATCGATATCGCTTTCATCGGTCGGATGACCCCAGACCTGAGATCCAAAAAGCAGGATCTGTTCCGGATGGACCGCCTGGACGATACGGTGCACGGCTTCGGCGAGCAATTCATGATTGATTTCTTTCATCCGTGTCGGTCTCCACGCATTTCAGGCTCCCATGGTCTGGTGCCATCGCCAAGCTGTGACAAGGATCTCGTCGAGATCGGCGTGACGCGGCTGCCAGCCGAGTTCCCGCCGCGCGCGGTGCGCATCTCCCACCAAACGCGCCGGATCACCAGCCCGGCGCGGGCCGATGATCAGCGGGATGTCGCGCCTGGTGATGCGTGTGGCATGCTCAATCACCTCGCGCACTGTAAACCCCTGTCCATTGCCGAGATTGTAGCTTGTGCTGGAACCGCCCTGCTCCAGCACTTGCAGCGCGAGGACGTGCGCCTGTGCCAGGTCGGTCACATGGATATAGTCCCGGACGCAGGTACCATCCGGCGTGTCATAGTCCGAGCCATGGATGGTGATCGCCGGGCGCGCACCGGCGGCGGCATCGAGGACGAGCGGAATCAGATGCGTTTCCGGATCGTGTGCCTCGCCGATCTCGGCGCCGGGGTCGGCACCTGCGGCGTTGAAATAGCGTAGCGCGATTGAGCGCAGACCATGAGCGACATCGAAATCCCCCAGCATGCGCTCGATCATGAGCTTGGAGGCACCGTAGGGATTGATCGGCCGCTGTGGGTGCTCCTCCCCAATGGGAGTCTGCTCCGGAATACCATAGGTCGCACAACTGCTGGAAAAGATGAATCGTGAAATCTGGTGGTCGCGCATCGCTTCCAGCAGGGTGAGACTGCCGGCAACATTGTTGCGATAATACTTACCTGGATCGAGAACCGATTCGCCGACATAGGCATAGGCGGCAAAGTGCATCACGGCGGCGGGCTGATACTGGTCGATCACGGCGCCGAGTCGGGCGCGGTCACCGATATCGCCTTCCTCCAGCGGTCCCCAGCGCACCGCCCAGCGGTGACCGTACACTAGATTGTCGTAAGTAATGGGAAGATAGCCCGACCGTGCCAACGCCTGACACGCATGGCTGCCGATATAGCCGGCGCCACCCGTCACCAGAATGGACTTGCTCGAATCCATTGATGAACCCCGATTCCGTCCCGATTGGCTAACCCAGCCGCAGCAACTGCTCGAAGTAGGCGATGGTTGGCTGCAACCCTTCCCGAAGCGGCACCCTTGGCTCCCAGTCGAGCGCCGAGCGCGCGAGGGTGATGTCCGGCCGACGCTGCTTTGGGTCGTCCGTTGGTAAGGGCGCGTGCACCAACGGCGAGCGCGAGCCGATCAGGTCGCGCACGGTCTCGGCCAGTTCGATCATCGTGAACTCGCTCGGATTGCCAAGGTTGACCGGGCCGGCGAGTTCGTCGGGGCTGCCCATCAGGCGCACGAACCCCTCGATCAAATCATCGACATAGCAGAACGAGCGTGTCTGCGTGCCATCTCCATAGAGAGTGATCGGCTCACCGCGCAGAGCTTGGACGATGAAGTTTGACACCACGCGACCGTCGTTCGGGTGCATCCGGGGGCCGTAGGTGTTGAAAATGCGTGCCACCTTGACCCGCAAACCATGCTGGCGGCGGTAATCAAAGAACAGCGTCTCGGCGCAGCGCTTGCCCTCGTCGTAGCAGGAGCGCGGGCCGATGGGGTTGACGTTGCCCCAATAGTGCTCGGGCTGCGGGTGAACCGCCGGGTCGCCATAGACTTCACTGGTCGACGCCTGGAAGATCTTGGCCTTGACGCGCTTGGCCAAGCCGAGCATGTTGATGGCCCCGTGCACACTCGTCTTGGTGGTCTGCACCGGGTCGGACTGATAATGGATAGGCGACGCCGGGCAGGCCAGGTTGAAGATTTCGTCGACCTCCACGTACAACGGGAAGGTGACGTCGTGCCGCATCAGCTCGAAACACGGGTTGCCGAGTAGATGCGCGATATTGTCCTTGGTGCCTGTGAAGAAGTTGTCGACGCAGAGCACGTCATGACCATCGGCGAGCAAGCGCTCGCAGAGGTGACTGCCGAGAAAGCCGGCGCCACCGGTGACGATGATGCGTTTTCGGAGGGAGTACGGCATTGATGGTGAAAGGTCAACCGGTAGAGGTTAAGAGATATGCTCATCGACTTGCGACTCAGGCTATCAGCGCCTTCACTTCACCCTGCGACAAAGTGCGCCGCTCACCGAGAGGCTTCGCAATGGTCCCAGAATCCTGCTGTTTCTTCCTGCCTCGCTCGCAGCTCGCGTTTCGGACTACCTGGCTTGACAGCCGTTCCCCAAAGCCCAGTCACCATTTGTCCCTCGCTGAAGTCGACCGCAGCAGAGTCATCGCGATTCACGAGCCAGCGGTACAGCGGAGACACGAGCACCGACATTAGGCGCCGTCGCGGCCGGGACATCGGCCGGCGCCTAACCCAAAGACCAAGCATCTGCGCCAGGCTGGCATCCCAACCGCCCATCGCGTGGACCTCGATCGATCCGAAGCCTGCGTTGGTCAGGTGGCGGCGCAACGCAAAGGGCGTGTAGCGATAGTGGTCGTAGGGCACCTCGTGCAGAGGCCAGAGGAAGGGCACCGTGAACAACAGGAAACCACCCGGCCGGAGCACCCGCGCTACCTCGGCGAGCACCGCATCCGGTTCCGGGCAGTGCTCTAAGACCTCGGTGCAGAGGGCCGAGTCGACACTCGCGTCCGCCAACGGAATGCGGCCGTCTTCCCAGCAGAGATCCGGCTGGTTGTCGTGTATCGGATTCGCAGCGAAGTCCAGGCCCAGATAGCGCTCCACCCCCGAGCCCGGCGCTGTCAGCAATGGCTTGTAGGGCATCTCGCCGCACCCGACGTCCAACACCACCCCCTGAAAGCGCTGACGCTGAGACATTACCGCTGCGAGAATTGAACGACTTACCAGGTAC
>JBATTL010000002.1:0-16516 GCA_049670525.1 Thiohalocapsa sp.
GCCTAGACCCACCCTTGCTCTACGTACCGCCGGCCTGGGCGCTGGGAGCGGTCCCGCTGGACGACCTCGCCGAGATCTGTCCGTTCCGGCTCTACGAGACATTCAGCGGCGTGTTCGACGCCGGCTCCCGGCGCGTGATCCGGATACCGATGCTGGGTTATGAAGCAGACCAGGTTCTGCGTGTTCCGGTTATCCGCGGCTGGAACGCGGCCAACCGGCGATGGGCTCGCCGACAACGCCTCTTGCGCATCGGCATCCATCCTCGTGACCCGGAATTACGGCTACACCAAGACCTCTGCAGAGATCTCGCCCGCTTCCCCGCGAACCGAGACTACGCGTCGTTATGCGGGGATCGGCGGCCACAAGTTCGCTCCTGACAGGGCAAATTCAAAGATACCTGCGCCGAATATCCGCAAGCAAGCCATCGGCGGCGGCCTCGACCATGTCGAAGACGGTCTCGAAACCACCGGCGGCGCCATAGTAAGGGTCTGGAACCTCACGAGTCCGCATGTGCGGTGCATAGTCCATCAAGAGCATCAGACGGCGCTCCAGATCGCGACCTTCGGGGCAGATGCGCGACAGGCTGTGATAATTGTCCTGGTCCATGGCCAGAACGTAGTCGAAGTCCTCGAAATCCTCGGTACGCGCGCGGCGTGCCCTTAAATCATGCAATTCGATCCCGCGACGCAAAGCGGTTTCCTGAGCTCGTCGGTCCGGCGGCTCTCCTTCGTGAAAGGCATGGGTGCCGGCCGAATCGATATCGATTCGGTCGGAGAGACCGGATTCCTCGACAAGTTTCCGAAACACGCCATGGGCTGTCGGCGACCGGCAGATATTGCCCATGCACACGAAGAGGACCCTAACGCGCTTGCTCTCATTCATCGTCGGCTCGATACCTGAAGTCTCTAAGGTTCGCTTCCCGAGATTCTACCACCGGTGGCGCCTGTGCTCGTCCACAGGGTAGGCCGATCGCTATCGGTCAAACGGCAGCCCATTCTGCTGGTTCCGAATCTGCAAGCGCTTGCGCTCCACCGCCTGGCGCTGTCGCAGGAACGGATCGCGACGCGGGACTTCGGCATCTGGGGTCCGTCGCTTGCTGCTGCGTTCTCGCTGCAACTCGCGTTGCTGTTGCAGCTGCAGCGCGCGCAGATCATCGCGCTGGGAGCGTTCAATGGTCTCCAACTGGCGCTGCTCGCGCAGATCCAATGGCTCCACGCGTTCGCGGTAGGTGATCTGATCCCGCTCGAGTTGGAGCCAGCCGCGCGCCGCCCGGCGTGTCTCGGCATCGACCGTGGATGCAGCAATCGAAAACGACAAGACAGCAACAGGCCACAACCACAACAATTTTCCGTGTTTTGACCACAATCGCACCTCTTCGGTGCAATTTGTGTTAGTCAATAAGTCGCGACGACCACTCATCAACCATGCCTCAGGGCGTTCAATAGCCCACCGCGGGATTAAGCGGCGTGCAAACCACCTAAACACTGGCTTCTGGAGAAGTTGGCATCGGATCTGCAAAGCAGTTGTAGAGGCGGAACATTCCCTCTCTGCCGTTTCCGTCCTCTGACCTCCTCAGTGGTGAATTGCCCCGCGCCCTCGCGGGGCTTTTTTTTGCACAATCGAACCCAATTCTCGTCGTCTCAGCGGAAGGGCTGAGGCACTCGTCGAACCGCTGAGACCGATCTGGGCCGACTCAGAAGCGACTCCAGGCCGCCGCACCGACGACTCATGCGTCGACGGAGCAACGCGACGGGACGATCGAATTACCCGCCGCTCCGTTTGATTTTGGGTTTAGGATCGCAAGTCGAGACCGGCCCGTTATGGTTTCCCGCGCGCGTACATTGTCGAGTTACATCATGCATGACGCCCAAGGATTCACCGAGCGGTTGCGCCAGCTTATCGGACGCGACTGCCATTACTACGGTCGTAACTGCCGAATCGTCGAGGTGCTGCCCGCCGAGGCTCGCGTGGTTCTGGAGTTTCGTGAGACAACCCCGCCGATCCAGAGTGACCAATACGGTCAAGCCGCCTATCGCTGCAACGAACATCTTGAAGTTCCGCTGTTCGACGTCGCCGGGGATCTTTCCGAGGAGTTGATCCATCTCCTCGAAGGAGTGCGTCGAGAACGCTGATGCCGAATTAGCTACCCCGCCGAGCCAATCGCTCGACGACTAGGCGCAGGTCGTCAGCCGTGTCCACACCTGGTCCCGGCTCTTCTGTCGCCTGCGAAACCTGGATCCGTTCCCCGTGCCACAACACGCGCAGTTGCTCCAGCGACTCAGCCAGTTCCAACGGTGCCGGCGACCAACCGACAAAGCGGCCCAAAAAACCGATGCGATAGGCATACAGCCCGATGTGGCGCATGAAAGCGGCCCCCGGTGGCAACCGGGAACGTTTACCGCGAAATTCATCCCGATGCCAGGGAATCGGCGCGCGTGAAAAGTACAGCGCGTAACCCCGCTCGTCGGTCACCACTTTGACGACGTGAGGATCGAATAACTGCTCGACATCATCAATGGGAAAGGCCAGGGTCGCCATCCCCACATCGTCCCGGGCGGCAAGATCCGTCGCCACCTGATCGATCAGCGCCGCCGGCATGCAGGGTTCGTCCCCCTGCAGATTGACGACGATATCGTCAGCATTCCAGGCGCGTTGCCGAGTGACCTCAGCGATCCGATCGGACCCACTGGGATGCGCCTGCTCGGTCATCGCAACGTCGGCGCCGAATGCACGGCAGACGTCAGCGATCCGTTGGTCGTCCGTGGCAACCACCACCTCGTCCGCGGCACTCAAACAGGCCCGCTCCCAGACCCGACCGATCAGTGGCATACCGCCGACATTGAGCAAGGGCTTACCCGGCAGTCGGACCGCGCCGTAACGGGCCGGAATCACGATCTTGAACGTACGGCTCAAGATTTTGCGACCTCCTCTTCGGGCGGCAGTTGGCGGGCTTCATCCACAAGCATCACCGGAATCGCGTCACGCACCGGATAGGCGAGGCGGTCCAGGCGGCAGATCAATTCGCCCGCGGTTTTATCATAGTGGAGTTCGCCCTTGCAGATCGGGCACCGCAGGATCTCTAGTAGTCTTTTATCCATCGCTTCGTCTCTCTTGCTGGTCGCGCGACGCCGGATGCGTCGAAGAATCAGTCTTCTGTGCGGTTCGCGCCCGGCATAGGTCGATAATATGGTCGAACGCTACCTCGAAGGCCTCGTCAGGTTGCGCCTGCACCGGCAAGTACCAATGTTCGGCAGTCGCCCAGGCTCGGCACTTCACCGCGTCCTTCTCCGTCATTAGCACCGATCCCTCGGGCAAACGTGCCAGGTCGACCGCCGAGTAGCTGTGATGATCGGGAAACGCCCGCTCCCTGACCCGCAGACCATGTGCCCGCAGCATCGAGAAGAAGCGCTTCGGATTGCCGATACCGGCGACTGCCGTGACGCACTCGTCGGCAAAAGTGTCCAGTGGACGGCGCTGAGCGGCATCATACAGATTCACGGCATCCCGCGGCACCAACCGCATACGCATCGGCTGCTCGTCCGCGCCGCCGTTGACGATGCAGAGATCGGCGCGTCGCGCCCGACGCCGGTGTTCACGCAGTGGCCCCGCCGGAAGACAACGCCCATTGCCGAACTGCCGCATACCGTCGACGACGAGAATCTCCCAGTCGCGACGCAGCCGATAATGCTGGAGCCCGTCGTCTGTCACGATCACATCACAGCGGTGTTCGACCGCCAGTCGTCGCGCGGCCGCGACGCGATCGCGTCCGATGACCACCGGACAGCCGGACCGGGCTGCCAACAGCACCGGTTCGTCGCCGAACTCGAACGGATCGCCATCCGCCGGGACCAGTGCCGTGTTGTCCCGCGGACTTGCGCCATGACCTCGCATCGCGACACCGGGCCGGAGACCCCGAGCATGCAGGCGTGCGGCCAGCCAAAGTACCAGAGGGGTCTTGCCGGTACCGCCGACCGTAAGATTCCCGACCACAATCACGGGTACGTCAGCGGACGTCGATTTGAACCAGCCAACGCGATAAGCGTAGCAGCGAAGCGTCGATAAGCCGCAGTACACCCAGCCCAGCGGCGCAAGCAGAGCGGACAGGACGCGGCTCGCGGCGGTGCCTCCGTACCAAAGCGTGTCCGGGCTCAAGGGCCGCTCGGCATCCGTCAGCCGACGACCGCCGGCATCTCGGCGGGCTCGTCACGGAACTGCATCTGGTGCAGTCGGGCATAGTAGCCGCCTTTTGCAAGCAGTTCGGCGTGCGGTCCCTGTTCGACGATGCGACCACCATCGAGCACGACAATACGATCGACATGCTCGATGGTGGACAACCGGTGTGCAATCACCAGTGTCGTACGCTGCGCCATCAGCGCGGCCAAGGCTGCCTGGATGTGGCGCTCCGCCTCGGTGTCGAGAGCGGATGTGGCCTCATCCAGCACCAGGATCGGCGCGTCCTTGTGCATCGCGCGAGCGATCGCGACACGCTGCCTCTGCCCGCCGGACAGCAACACACCGCGATCGCCGACCAGGGTTTCGAAGCCCTCGGGCAGCGCCTTGACGAAGTCCAGGGCATGGGCGGCCTCAGCCACACGCTCCACTTCTTCGCGCGAGACATCGCCTCTGGCGCCGTAGGCGATATTGTTCGCGACGGTATCGTTGAACAGCACGATATCCTGGGTCACCAACGAAATCTGCGCCCGCAGGCTCGCCAGCGTCAGCTCGTGGATATCAATACCATCGATCAGCACCTGACCTTCGGTCGCGTCATAAAAACGCGGCAACAGACTCGCGAGTGTCGACTTGCCGCTGCCGGAGCGCCCCACCAACGCAACGCTCTCACCGGGTTCGATGGTCAGATTCAGGCCATGTATCACCGCGCCCTTGTCCGGGTGATAGATGTGCGTCAGCCCGCGGTATTCGATGCGGCCCTCGGCGCGCGTCAGCTTGCGCGTTCCGGTGTCGCATTCGGTTTCGCTATCGAGCAACTCAAACAGGCTGTCGGCCGCGACGATGCCTCGTTGGAGATGCGAGTTGACCGACGTGAGCCGCTTGATTGGCGGCAGCAGCAGCCCCATCGCGACCACGAACGACATAAAGGTGCCGACCGTGATGTCGTCGCGCAATCCCTGCATCGTCGAAAGGTAGACGATGACCCCGATGGCCATCGCCGTGAGCAATTGCACCACAGGTACGCTGATCGACTCCACCGCAATGACCTTCATCTGCAATGAGCGGGTCTTCTCGTTGATACGCGAGAACTCCGCCGACTCCTGGCGCTCACCGCAAAAGGCCTTCACCACGCGCTGCCCATCGATAACCTCCTGCGCCACATGGGTCAGTGAACCGACCCGATCTTGGATACGCTTGCCGTAGCGCCGAAAGCGCTTGGTGGCATATTTGATCGAAACTGCCATGATCGGCCCGACGAGCAGAAAGATCGCCGACAGTGTGGCATCCAGATACAGCATGTAGGCCAGAAGCGCGATCGCGGTAAAGCCATCCCGAACCAGGGTCGTCACCGCCGAGGTCGTCGCCGCGGCGACGGTCTCGACGTTGTAGGTGAGTTTGGCCAGAAGCTGGCCGGAGCCGTTGTTGTCATAGAAGCGCGACGGCGCGCGCAGCAAATGGTCGAACATTTCTTGGCGCAGATCGGCGACGACGCGCCGGCCGACCCACTTCAGGCAGTACGTGTTGATGAAACCGGCGACACCGCGGATCGCAAAGATGCCTACCAGCAGGAAGGGCATCAGCCGGACCACCTCGGGATCGCGATCAACAAAGCTGCCGTCCAGCAACGGCTTGATCATCGCCGCGAACAGGGGCTCGGTGGACGCAAAGACCAGCATGCCGACAATGGACAGGGCGAATACCCGCCAATAGGGCTTCACATAGCCCATCAGACGTCGATAGGTAGCGCGCCCGGAGGTGGGCCAGACGGTCGGCACCGCGGTCATTGGCTATCGTCGATGCGGCTGGCGGCAAACGCTATGCGTGTCATCCCGAGCTGGCTGACGGCATCGAGCGCGGTCATGACCGCCTGATGCGGCGTATTGGCATCTGCCTTGATCAACACCGGCAGGTCCCGACGCGGACCCACCACGCCCACCAGCGCCTGGCTCAACGTCTTGATGCTCTTGTCCCGCACCTGCTGGTCGTCCACATAAAAACGCCCACCCGCATCGATGATCACTTCGATCAGTTCCATTTCATCGCTGGATACGGGTTCACCGTCCGCCTGAGGCAGCTGCAGACGCAGCCGTGCGTCGTCGTTGAATGTGGTCGAGACCATGAAAAAGATCAGGAGCAGAAATACGACGTCGATCAGCGGCGCCAAGTTGATATCCGGCTGCTCGCGTTTCTGCGGACGCAGGTTCATTTCAGCCCGCCTTCGGTCGCTTCACGCTCACCTTTCATCACTTCGATCAGGCGCAACGCCTGCTCCTCCATACCGATGATCAGCTTATCGACGTGACCATTGAAGTACCGATGAAACATCAGCGCCGGGATGGCGACGGAGAGCCCGGCGGCGGTGGTGATGAGGGCCTTGGAGATGCCGCCCGCAAGAACGCCCGGGTTGCCGACGCCGGCCTGCATGATGACCCCAAAGACCTCAATCATTCCGATGACCGTGCCGAGCAAGCCCAGCAGCGGCGCGATCGCGGCGATGGTGCCCAGGGTGTTCAAATAGCGCTCCAGATCAGAAACCACCTGGCGGCCCGTGTCCTGGATAGACTCCTTCATGACGTCCCGCGAGTGAAAACGGTTGGTTAGCCCCGCCGCGAGCATGCGGCCCAGCGCCGAGCCTTCGCGAATCTCTGCGATACGGTCTTCGTCCAACAGCCTGCGGCGGTTCAGCTGCCAAATCTGCCCCACCAGATTGTCCGGCATGATGACCTCCCGGCGCAGCGCCCAAAAACGCTCGACGACGATGGCCGTTGCGACGATGGAGCACAGCACGATCGGCAGCATCAGCCAGCCGCCGGCCTGGATCAACTCGAACACCCTGGCTTCTCCTGCAATCGCTCTGTCGGAACGCCGACAGGACGTCCCCGCGGCTAAAGCGCGGATGATACAGGATGGACACCGCGGGGCGCATGCAGGCCCAAGGGCATCAATCCAAGTCCGCCGCGCCCGCGGGCCGATGGCGCCAGATGCGTCGATCATCCGCGCGGCGACGACGCGGTTCCACCATCACTCCCTCTGCCGGCAGTACGAAATAGATGGCCCCATCGATCGCCGTGTTCGCACTGCGCACCCCCGCGCCCCGAACGCGTTCGCGAACCTCGCCAGCGGGGAAGCCCCAACGGTTCGCATAGCCCGCTGCGTACAACACCCACGCCGGGTCGACCGCCGCGAGAAACCCTGCCGAAGTCGATGTGGCGCTGCCGTGGTGGGCTGCGACCAGGATGTCAGAGCGCAGTCGATCAGCATCTCGCGCGACAATAGTCGCCTCGACAGCCCGCTCGACGTCCCCTGGCAACAACAGCGACGCCCGCGCCGTCTTGACCCGGAGCAGGCAGGAGCTGTCGTTGCCCGTATAGCCGTCGTCCTCGGGATGCAGGAGTTGGAAATCGACGCCGTCCCAATTCCAGCGCTGTCCACGACGGCAGCCGGCGGCGTCCACGCCTTCGAGCGCGCCGGATTCACCGCTGATGATTTCGGCGACGTCGATGTTGTCCAGAAGTCCATGGAGACCGCCCACATGATCCTGATCAGCGTGGCTCGCGATCAACAGGTCGACATTGTCGACACCGAGATTGCGCAGATAGGGCGCTACAACCACCGAGCCGGTTTCGAAGCCACTCGGGTAACGCGGTCCGACGTCATAGACCATCACGTGGCCTCGGGTTCGCACCACCGCGGACAAGCCCTGGCCTACGTCAAGGAGCGTGAAATGCGCCTCGCCGTCGGCCGGCACCGGCGGTCGGATCAGGCCGAGCGGCAGCAAAAAGACCAGCCCAAGCCAACGCCCGGGTAGTCCGCGTGGGGCCAGCATGAGCAGAGCACCAGCAATAGCAGCGCCCCAAACCCAGTTTGGTCGCCCGCCAAGCGTCATACTCGACATCGGTAAGCCCGCTACGAGTTTCAACAAGGCGTAACTCTGGTCCAGCGCTATACCCACCATCCCAAGCGGCCAATGCCAATCGAGCAGCAGTGTCAGTGCCACCGCGAGCAGGATTCCGGGGAGGATGAGGCCAAACAACGGGACCGCGATCAGATTGACCAAGGGGGCGACCAGGGACGCGCGGCCAAAGAACAGCAGCAGCATCGGCACCAGACCAACGGCCACGGCCCACTGTGCTCGTCCCCAGCGCAGTATGACGTGGGGCGGCGCGAGCCGCCGACCCAGCGCATAGAGCAGCACCGCAACGGCGCCGAAGGAGAGCCAAAAGCCGAAGGAAAGCACGCTGACGGGATCAAGAAGCAGAACGGCGACCAGCGCCAACACCAGCGCACTAGACGGCCGGATGGTGCGACCGGCCATGAGCGCGATCATGACTACCGCCAACATCACCAGCGCGCGCTGGGTCGAGATCGCGAAACCGGCTAAACCCGCATAACCCGCTGCTGCCATCAGCGCAACGAAGGCGGCGGCACGTGGAGCGGCCAAACGACGCACAAGCCACGAGGAGCGGGACCAGAGCCAGCGCGCGAGGAAGAATGCAAACCCCGCCACCAGACCGATATGGAGTCCGGAGATGGCGATCAAGTGGCTGGTGCCGGTGCGGGAGAAGACCGCCCACTGTTCGGGCGTCAGACCACCGCGATCGCCCAGCACCAGCGCCTGAACCAATGCCTGAACCGGCGCCTTCGATGGTCCGTCCCCGTCGAACGCCGCATCGAGACGCTCGCGCAGCACCTGCCGCCAAAGGGCAAGGCGGTACCTCCCTGGTCCGTCATCGAGCAGCGCATTGACCGAATCATCGCGCACGTGGCCCGTGGCAGCGATCCCCTGCTGAAACAACCAGCGCTCGTAGTCGAAGCCTCCTGGATTGACGAAGCCATGGGGAGGCTTGAGGCGAACCACGAGGCGCCAACGTTCACCAGCCCAGAGCGGCGGTGAATCCCCGTACCACGACAGCCGCACCACGCCTCGGAAGTCCACCGGGTTAGCGCCGCGGCTAAGCCGATCGATGCGAAATAGGAAGCGCTGCGAGTTCTGCCGTTGATCCGGTAGCGAGACGACGGTGCCGTCCGCGACAAGAACTTGGGCTCTGAGGGCCTCTGGAAACGGATCGCAGAGAACCGCGCAGGCATGCAGCTGCGCCAAGGAGAAGCCGAGCACCGCCGCGATCTCGCGCCAGCCGCGCCGACGCAATAGAGCAATAGAGACCGCGACAACCAGCAGCAGCAGTGGCAGCCACCAGGGAGGCATCGACGGCAAAAGGAAGAACGACCCGACACCCAGCGCGAACGCGAGTCCGTTAACGAGGATCCCGGCGCCGGCTGCTTGCGTCTCGCTTGAGGTCAGCCGGCTCTCCTTCAATCCCCGCTGAGTGCGAAGTTTTATGGTGTTGTGGACCCGCGATTAACCAGGTTCATTCGCGGCTTCCGTAAGCCCCGCGCTGGCGTATACTCTGCGCCCAGCAAGGTATCCTGGGGTGATCCGCGTCGGCGGCGATCGGGGAACGCGAACCGCGGCGCTCGCCGCGGTGGGGGCCATGATGCACCAACGAATCCGCATACGACCGTGAGACGCTGGCTCAGGGGTGTGATGCCCAATCCACGAGAGATCCTGCACAGCAAGTATCTGCAGGTTTTCGGCACCCTGCTGCATGACCCGAATCTCTGGCATCTGAACCGCCGTTCCGCATCCGGCGCCGTCGCCCTCGGGCTGTTCGTCATGTACATGCCGCCAATCGGCCAGATGTTGATGGCCGCCGCCGGAGCGATCAAGTTCCGGGTGAATCTGCCCATCTCGGTGTCGCTGGTATGGCTCACCAACCCGATCACCATACCGCCGATGTTCTATTTGGCCTACGTGATCGGTGCCTGGCTCCTGGGCCAGCCAATCCGCACGTTCGAACCCAGCTTTTGGCTCGACTGGCACAACTGGCTCGGCGTGGTCGGTCCTGTGTTGCTGGGCTCCCTGATCTGCGCAACATTTTGCTCGGTGACGGGCTATTTGACGATACAGATCCTCTGGCGGTGGAGCCTGATCCGCCATCTCCAAAGCCGCCGCGCCCGTTAGGACTTGGCGCGTGCCAACAGTCCGTCGTCAAGTCGCCAGATCTGATCGGCGCGCGCGGCCAACTCCAGGTCGTGGGTCACGATCACAATACTGGTGCCGACCTCGGCATTCAGTTCCAACATCAGCTCATACACGCCTTCGGCAGTCTGTCGATCGAGATTCCCAGTGGGCTCGTCCGCCAGTACGCAGTCCGGGCGCGTGACCAGCGCGCGGGCGATGGCGGCGCGCTGGCGCTCGCCGCCGGACAGTTCCGACGGTTTATGCCGAAGTCGCGGACCCAGCCCGACCCGCTCCAGAATCTCGGTGGCGCGCTGTCTGGCGTCGGATGGCGACAGATTGCCGATCAAGAGCGGCATTGCGACATTCTCGACCGCCGAGAACTCCGGAAGCAGGTGATGGAACTGGTAGACGAAGCCAAGGCGTCGGTTGCGCAGCAACCCTCTCGCCTTTTCTGATAGGCGCATCGGGTCCTGACCCGACCACAGCACCTGCCCGACCGACGCACGCTCCAACCCGCCCAGGCAATGCAGCAGCGTGCTCTTTCCGGAGCCCGACGAGCCAACGATGGCAATGCGCTCACCGCGCCGCACCTGCACGTCGACGCCGCGCAACACCTCAACTTCCTGTGGACCCTGCAGGAAGGTCTTGCCGAGACCTCGGGTCTCGAGTACCGACGGCGCCTCATCCATGTCCGCGCTCGGGTTCAGTGACACCTCGGCGAGGCTGTCATTCATAGCGCAGCGCCTCGGCCGGATCGGTGCGCGACGCTCGCCAGGCCGGATAAAGCGTCGCGAATATCGACATCAAGAAGGCGCCGCCGCCGATCCGCAGCACATCCGCGGCACGTACATCCGATGGCAGCGCGCTGATGTAGTAGATGCTCGGATCCAGGAATTGCACCCCGAAGAGCCCCTCGATGGACGCGACGATGGGTTCGACATTCCAGCCCAGCAGCACACCGCCGACCACGCCGAGCACTGTGCCCGCGAGACCGATGGTAGTTCCCTGCACCATGAAGATCCCCATCACCCGCCCCGGCGATGCACCCAGTGTGCGCAGCACGGCGATGTCTGCCCGCTTGTCGGTAACCACCATGACAAGTGTCGATACGATGTTGAAGGCCGCCACCGCGACGATCAGAAACAGGATGATGGTCATCATGCGCTTCTCGGTGCGCAGCGCGGCAAAGAAGTTGCGATGCACCTGCGTCCAGTCCGACACCCGGTAGGCCCCGTCCAGGCTGTAGGCGATCTCGCGTGCCACGAGCGGGGCATCGAACATGTCCTCTAGCTTGACGCGCACGCCTTCGGCGTTGTCTCCCAAGCGCATCAGCCGCGCCGCGTCCGCCATATGCATGAAGCCGGCGCCGCGGTCGTAGTCCGCCATACCCACCTCGAACAGTCCGGCGACATTGAAGGCCTTGAGTCGCGGCATCACGCCCACCGGCGTCGCACTAACCTGCGGAGTGACAACGGTCACCTTGTCCCCAACACGGACACCGAGGATCGCCGCCAGCTCCGAGCCCAGAATGATGTTGAACCCGTTCGGAACTAGCTCGTCGACCGAGCCGAAGATCATATCGCCGCGCAAATCGGAGACCGCGTCTTCCTGGTCAGGCAGGATACCGCGCAATATGGCGGCACTAGTCCGCCCGGCATTCATCAGCATCGACTCGATTTCGACATAGGGCGCCGCACCGAGGACTTCTGGATGCTCGCGCACCTGATCCACGAGGGCCGCCCAGTCGGCGATGCCGCCCGCCGGATCACTCAGCGTCGCATGCGAGGCCATGCCGAGGATGCGCTCTTGGATCTCTTTGTGAAAACCGTTCATCACCGACAGCACGACGATCAGCGCGACGATCCCCAGCATGATCCCAAGCATGGAGATCAGTGAGATGAAGGAGATGAAATGATTGCGTCGTTTAGCCCGCGTATAGCGCAGACCGACGTACAGTGACAGGGGGTGAAACATGGCGCGCGATTAGACCATGTTCGGCTTGGGATAGATAGATCAGGATTCCCTTATCAATCCTTGTCTCTGCCGGAAGCGACCGGTTTCCTGCGTCAGCAGTCGCAGCCTACGGAATTCCCGGAAAATGCGGATTCGGGCTTGACTCGGCGGCGCTTGTGAGACAGCTTGCCGCCGGATTGAAACAGCATTTCACACGACAGCCAAGACAGGAGACAAGCAAGTGGCCAATGAATCCCTCACCGATCTCGCCAAAGCCCAGACCGCCATTTTCGGCGAACTCGAGAAGAACTGGGGCTGGCTGATGGCCTTTGGCGTTCTATCGATCGTCCTGGGCACCCTCGGCCTCGGCATGACCTTTTGGCTGACGGAAATCAGCGTCGTGTTCTTCGGCGCGTTGCTGATCGTCGGGGGCGCATTCCAGATTCTGGAAACGATGAAGTGTCGGGGCTGGAAGAGTATCGCTTGGAATGTGTTGATCGCCCTGCTCTATATCGGCGCCGGTCTGGTGACCGTGCTGCACCCCGTCGTGGCAGGCATGTCACTGACGCTGATCATCGCCTGGATACTGATTGCGATTGGCATCCTGCGTGCTTACATGGCTTTCCAGATCAAGCCCGCCAAGGGTTGGTACTGGCCGCTGATCGCCGGCCTGGTGTCGGTCCTGCTTGGCGGCATGATCCTGGCGGAATGGCCCCAGTCCGGACTCTGGATTATCGGGCTATTCATCGCCATCGAGTTGATCTTCCACGGCTGGTCCTACCTGTTCATTGCGCTCGCGGCACGCGCTGCTGCGAAGGAGAATAAGGCAGCAGGGGGCGAGCAGGCGGCCTGAGCCAAGTAATCCGTGAGAGCGCGCGGCATATGCCGCGACGCTCAGGCCGAGCTCGACAGATCAAGCATCGCGTCCCCACGCCGGACTATCAGGAAACAGCGCCGGCTGATGCACCCAGCATGACCAACCGAAGACCGCATCGCCGACTCTCGCCGCATGTCGCGATCAGCCGGCTCCTAGGCAGACCAACCGTGCGCGCTTGCGATCACCGACGGGATTCGGTGCGTTCGACGACATAACCGGACCCGGCACCAACGCCTGCCCGGATCGGGCCCGCTACGACACCGCCGATCGCCGCCCCGAGAACGATGCGTTGCTCGGACTTGTTCAGATTGGCACATCCAGACAGCAGTACCAACAGCGCGAACGACAAGCCCGACCTGATGTTGGCTCTCCGCGAAGCCACAATTCATGACACGAAATAGGAAATCCGATCCGACGATTTTGAGACCGGTTGCAGCTCAGGCAATTGCCGGAGAATCTCGTACCAGATGGCGTCGGATTGAGGTGCGCCTTCAAGGAGGACTGGCGGGATCATAGCCGGGCTATGTGACGGCCGGTTAGACACAAGAGGCGGGCGCGAAGACAACTCAACTGGTATGAGATTTCACAGAAATCGCCTTTGCCGCGACCGTGGGTGGCGGACAACGGCAACAGCGGCGCTGCTCGTGACTCCCGAGAACGGATTGGTGTGATCCGTCAGCAAGGTCAGGCGCCCGATCCGGACACCCGATCTGATCGCTACTGGATAGAAGCCGACTGGTACTGACCTCTTGCTGCAAGATAATGCGCCCACAAGATACGCGCCGCGACCGCGCGCCAGGGGGCCCAGTCGCGGACCAAGCGCTGCTGTTCATCTTTCGTTGGAAGCGCATCCAACCGCTTGATGTCTCGGAGCGCCGACGCAAGTGCCAGGTCTCCCTGAGGCCAAACATCGGGACGTCTTAGCGCCATGAGGTAGTAGATATCGACGCTCCAAGGCCCGAGCCCGGAAATCGCCAACAGGACTTCGCGCCCTCGTTCATCCGAAGCCGCGGCGACCGAACGGAGATCGAGGCGTCCGTCCAGAATGCGTGTCGCCAAACCATGACAGTAGCGCGCTTTCTGTCTGGTCAGCCCGAAAGCCCGCAACCCGCCCTCTCGGACTGCTTGGACCGCTTCCGGGTTCATGCCGTCCAGGTGGCCGATGAGCCGCCGATACATGGTGCGCGCGGCGGCCAGCGACACCTGTTGCTCAAGGATGATCTGAATGAGCGTAGGGAATCCTGGTTCTCGCTCCCACATCGGCGGCTCACCCAGTCGGGCCAAGACCTCGGCCAGATTGGGATCCAGGCGCGCCAGCCTCTGCGCCGCTCTGCTCAGAGAATCCGCCGTCAGACTTCGCGGACTAGCGGTCGGCAATTTGAGCGAAACCGACAAGAATGGTTGTTCACCTAACAGACTAAGATGATGCTGTACAACGACAAATGTCTTCCTGCGTTCAAGAACAGAACGAGGCGGATGGCCAGTCTGGCCTATCGTTTGAATCGAGTTGACGTAACAACCGCCACCGCGCGACGGGCTCGTTTAGAGCAAGCGCCGGAGTACTGAAGACGCGGTAGAAGGAAGTGCTGAGTGTGAGGGGTAAAGGAGCCCAGGGACCCGCTCAGAGTCCGACCATCTCCGCATTCAGCCCGCGACCACGGACCATCCTGAGTACGTCGCTAGGCCTAGTGGAATTGGCGTCGAAGTCGACCACCATGAGGTGCCGAGTGCGTTCGTGGAAACAGGCGCTTAGCACCCCTGACTCAAGGCTCACGGAACGCTCCAGCTCGTGGATTTGATCGTCGTCCAGCGCCTCGTCGATGTGGATCAGCATGTCACCGTTGTACATAGAATGCCTCTTCGGTCGAATTGTTGGTTAGGATCCGCGCAATTACGACAGCCAAGCGGCTGGCTTGACTGAGACTAGACCATACTCGGAATTATCCCCATTGCGGTTTATGTGGAAATACGGGAGTGCCGAGCACGCCCCCTCGCAAAGGCATCCGTCGCGAGACCAGGCGAAAGCCTCTTGCTGGGTCGCACGAAGAGCACACCGGCGCCGCCAGTCTGGATGCCGCGTTGTGGTGGCGTACCACCGACCCGAGCACTTCCATCCGCGAACGCGCATCCCAGGCTACAGACCAAGCCGGTTGTTATCAGAATCGAGGCACCCGCCAAGCGGCCCAGTCGATCGCCTCAAGTGGCTCGGCGCAATCGCGTAGCGCGCGTGCCACAGCGACATAGTGGCCGATCACGGAGAGCATATAGGTGGTCGCTACGGCCTCCTCGGTGTCGGCACGGCGGAGCTTGTCCACACGCTTCAATTCCCGTTGTAGACAGGGGTGGATCGCGTCCAGCGCGGCGAGCGAGGGCGTGATTTGCGGGTGATCGAGCTTTTCCCGAAAGGCGTCCAGCACTTGCGCATAGGCGGCTCGGAATTGCTTTCCCAAATCGGTGCGCACGCGGCCATCGTCGATTGTGCTACGCCACCGCGCGCGGCTGTGCTGAAGCGCACGGAAGCGCAACAGCAAGGACCCGACAGCATTCAACAGCGCCTCGACGCGTGCCGGATCATTGCTGCGCACATGCCGATCGTAGGCCAGCGGCGCGACGTCGGCCAGATCTTGCTGAGCGCGCCTGATGCGTTGCTCGAATCCGCCAAGTTGGTGGTCGAAGTCTGGCCGCGCGCGATCATCCAACACCAGATTCGCCTCGCCGAGCCGGATCAGGACGTTCCGCAGCGTGCGCCGCAGCCGTTCCTGCGGGGTCATGCCGCGGAAGATCGCAAGCAGCGTCAACGCAACGACAAAGCCGGTCAGCACGCTGAGGGCGCTGCCGAGCCAAGCGGCAGCGTCGTAGCTCTGCTGCGGCGAAAGCTGGAGCATCAGGATGGCCATCAAGCCCATACCCAGGAATGGCATCTGACGCGGCGGCGGTAATGCATGAAACCAATAGACGATCGCGTAGTAGAACGGAAACAGCACCAACGCCAGCTCGGCGAAGCCCGTCAGCCGCGGCAGCACCAGCAGGTACATCGGCGCCGTGACGACAAGACCGACTGCGGCGCCGACCGCCACGCGTCGGCCGAGCTGCAGTGCGGGCTTGTCGTTCATGGTTTCGATACCGATCAGCACAACAGCCATCAGCACGCCCATCAAGCCCATCGGCGGCCATTGCAGATGGACCCAGAGCAGGAACATCAGCACGAAGGCCGCCGCCATTACCAGCGCATTTGGCAACGCGTCGGCAATACGCTCGGCCAGAGGGAGCGGTTGATCCAAGGGGAGTTGCGGCGCTGGCAGCGAGTGGTTCGCAGCGATGGCCGCCGCTGCATCGGCGAGCGCCGCAAGATGGTCGCAGAGCGCCTGCACCTGCTCGGCGATCGCATGCAGGACCGCACTCTGGGCCGTGGTCTGCCGAGCCAGACTCGGGCCGGCTAGCAAACGCTCCAAGTCAGCGTGCGCGGCGTCGAGGGAGCGCTGGGGGTGCAC
>JBATTL010000003.1:0-2316 GCA_049670525.1 Thiohalocapsa sp.
GCCAGGCAGCGCAGGCGTTGGTCGATGTCGCGATAGGCCCAATAGCCATCGCTCATCAGCCAGTTGCGGAAGCCATCGCCGAGTACTTGGCGCACCATCTCGCGCGTGCGTCGCCCGACGATGAACAGGGTGGCTGTGGAGCAGGTGAACACCCACAGCCATAGCAGCCGCCCGTGCTCCTTCCAGCTGGTCTCGTCGGCGTAGAGCAGCTCGACGTTGCGTACCGTCTGGCGAATCGCGTTCTCGACGATCGGCTCGACGGCTCGCCCGGCTTCGTGAATGCACTGATTGATGGTCGCCGTGGACAACGACAACCCGAGCCAATCGGAGAGGAACTCAGCGACCAACGCCCGCGACAGGCGCATGCGTTGGGTGAGTGCGCAGATGAAGGCGACCAACGACGGACCGGCGAGATGCCATTCGCTCAGTCCTACTGTCCAACCCGCCTCATCGCGGCAACGCCCCGGCTGCGCTCGCGTCCAATGTCCGCAAGCGCAGCGACGCTCCAGATAGGTATGCTTGGTTTGATGCAGCACCAGTCCGCTGCCCGCAGCGCCGGGCCGGATCAGCTCGATTGCGTAGCGCGCGTTGTGTGCTCGGCTGTCATGGGATTCGTCCAATGCCTCGCTGCAAATCGCACACCGATCCGGCGCATGCGTCTGCATGGCGTCCACCGGCAAGTGTTGCGTGCGGCTGTGCCCCGGCGCACCTTTGCGCCTTCCCGGACGCCCCGCCTTCGGGGTGCTGCGCTTGCCCTTGCGTGTCTTGCCCGGCGCATCCTCGCCGTTCGGCTCGGTCTTTGCCTCCTCTGCGCCTCGTGGGGAGGCTGCCGGCGCATCGCCACCAGCGTCCGCGTTCACATACTCTTCGTCACGCTCGGCCTGTTCCCATGGCGCCCGCGTGCTCGGCGGGCGCGAGCTGTTCGAGGGATTCTGACCCAGACATTCACGCGCCACCTTCAGGTCGGCGAGCGCCTTGCTCAGCAGCGCCCGCGCCTGCTCCGGCGAGAGCGTCTCCAAGTAGGATTCGTTAAGCTGTCTGAGGTCGTGATCGCTGAGATGCATGCGCGTCGGGCCAGCGCGTCTCGGTGCTGCTCGGTCAGGGTTGGACCTGATCTTGCCATACTCGATTAGCTTTGTCTTGTAACTCTTTGATTCTAATTTTGAAGGATTTGACGAAAAACCGGGCCGGGGGCTAAACGGTTACGTTGTAGCTCATCTTATTCCACGGGAATTTGTCTGAGTAATCCGCGCTGACCCTACCGGATTCGTCCACCGCTGTTGCGGGTGCCTGAGAGCCAGCCGTCTTGGGCCGGTTCAGTCGATTCCAACGGCAGCAACCGGCCATTATGTAGCGCTCAATATAATGGCCGGGAAGCGACAGCCGGCGAGAGCCTCGCGCCCTTCCGCTATCGGCCAAGGGACTAAACCGCTATCGCGGTAGGGCGCGGCCGGAGGCAATGGTTCGGCGGGATGGGTCAGTCCCGGCGAGAGGCAACCAAAGACGTTGGCACTTGCGAGCAACGACAGCCGTCGAGCTACATGCACACCAGCGCCTGCAAGACTTGGCGGCAGTTTGGCCGTCGCGGCAATGGTGAGGCCCGCCCAAGGCTTACCTCTGCAGACCCGTAGGCGAGAATCGCCCGGACGCACCTGCATTTTTTGTTGCTCATAGTCGAACGGCCGCCCTCGCTCCCCAGGGTGCTATTGCACACAACCCGCCCTTTTCATCCAAATCCCGTACTCCCCCGCATCGACCAACTCACCACCCGACAGATACCAAATGTGCCCGTCCGCCGCCGACAGACCGAGATAGCCCCGGGTTTCCGCGTAGTAGCGATAGCTGTAGTCGAAGGAAACAACCGAAGCCGCGCCGCTTGGCGCAAACAGACCAGGCGCGAATCGCTCCGCCCAGTCAAACAGGCACCGGGTCGGCGGCGGCTCGCATCCGGCCAGCGGGAGCCAGTTCGCCAGCGGACCGACGTCTTGTTCTGTGCCAGTCGTATCGACGTAGTAGACGTGGTTGGTCGCTGCCGAGATCTTGAGGTAGGCGTTGGTGGCGCTGTAGTAGCGATAGTGGTAGGGCGCCGCATACTGAGTCACCACGCCCGCGGGTGAGAATAAGGCGGAATAGTTCTGTTCAGCCCAATTCATCAGGCAGTCGCCGTTGCTGATTGGCATTTTGACGACGCTGGGCACGGTCAACTCGGCAACGACCGGCAGATGATCGGCGGCATTGGTACAGGTTGGCTCCGTCAGAGGCCCACCCACCAGCGGCAGACTGCCGGGTAGCCCTTCGTCAGCACAATCGTAGATC
>JBATTL010000004.1:0-2973 GCA_049670525.1 Thiohalocapsa sp.
GTTATGATCGGCGGCTTCAACAACAAGAAGAACGCATATGACGAAGTCACCTTCGTTCGGATCGACGACGTTGTAGTGCAAGCCCGCTAGTCAGGGTAGCGTCGACCGCGCCGCCGAGTCCGGTCGACGCGCACTGCTTGAACCTCAACCATCCAGTGCCACCAGCTCCCGCAGTATCGTCGTGGCATAGGCGCTCGCCGGCAAATCACATCCGATTTCGAGCACGTGTCCCACGCTGATCGACAGGTCGATCGCACTCACGCACAGGTGCAACGGTCGACGCTTCTGACGCATCCCGGCAACAACGAGTCCTGTCGTCCAAGACGGGAAATCCTGGACCACCTCTGCCGCAAAGGGCCGCCACCCGGCCACCAGTCAAAAGCCCACCGGCGCTCTAAAGAGGCCCGCTCGGGCGGATGTCGAAAGCGACGCATCGTCCAGTCAGCTCTTCGTCGGCCGGTCCCGCATGATAGCTGGCACGCGAGCCGTCAAGCTGCATGCGATCGCCGGCCAGGGGACCATTCCAGATCCTGGTCCGATTCGTGCGTTCCAGGGATTCGACGGCCGTCACTTTCTTGCAGTCGAGTTTACCGCGGTAAGCGTCGGGCGAACTACATCTATCGCGCTCCCCGCCCGCGCGGCAAGCTACTGCCATGTTCAACACAGACAGAGGCGCCGGTTGTTGAGAGTCAACAGGCGGATGCGAATGCGCGCACAAGAGAGCCGGTGCGCTTGGTGCCGGTGCAGTTGTTCGGCGAGGCGGTCGCGGTTGGCGCAGCGCAAGCCCTGGCGCTGGTGTTCGCCAGCGGCGTACGCGTGCAGGTCAACCCCGGCTTCCATGCGGCCACGCTCGCGCGGGTGGTGGGGCTGTTGCAGGAAGGCACGGCGCCATGATCGGCTTTGGCGCGCAGACGCAGGTCTATCTGGCCGCCGGGGCGACGGACATGCGCAAGCAGATCGACGGGCTTGCGGCCTTGGTGGTCGATGTGCTGGAGGCCGACCCGTTTTCCAGTCACCTGTTCGTGTTCTGTAACCGCGGTCGCGACAAGCTCAAGATGCTCTATTGGCACAACAACGGTTTTTGGCTGTGGTATCGACGCCTGGAGCGAGAGCGTTTCTGGTGGCCCGAGCGGTGCACAGCGGCGCCGGTGAGGCTCTCGCTACGCGAATTGGGCTGGTTGCTCGAAGGGCTCGATCCGGGCCGCGTAGCGGCCCACAAGCGGGCCGATTTCGACCTGATCTAAGTGCGATAACACGCGGATTATCTTGCTGAATCCGGTATAATTGCAGGCATGCAAAGCACCCCGCAACCACGGCCCGATGACCCCGTCATCCTGCATGGGATCATCAGCCAGTTGACCGATCAACTGGCTGAGGCCGAGCGCGAGCGGTGCGCGCAGGCGAGTGCGCTTGAGCAGCAAACCAGCACCCTCGAGCAGCATGGCCAGCGCATTGATCAGTTACTGGAGACCATCGAGCTGTTGCGCCGCAAACGCTTCGGCCCCAGCGCCGATCGCATCCCCGCGAGTCAACTCGGCCTGTTCGACGAGACCGAACTCGAGGCGCTGATCGGCGAGCTGGAAGCCGAGCTGCCCGCCGACGCATCCAAGGAGACCGACACAGACACCGGCGAGCCCAAGCCACCCAAGCGCAAGCCGGTACGCCGGCCCCTGCCCAGCCATCTACCGCGCGTGGAACGCATCGTCGATCTCAGCGATGAGGAAAAGCTGACCCTGGGCGAGGGCTGGACCTTCATCGGTTACGACAGCTCCGAGCAATTGGCACTCATCCCGCGCCAGCGCTACGTCATCGAATACAAGCGCGCCAAGTACGTCGCGCGTGATGAGGACGTGCCGGGCGCCGAGGTCGGGGTGAAGATCGCCCCACGCCCCGCGCAGATCATCCCCAAGTCGCTCGCCCACAGCTCACTGCTGGCGGCCATCGTCACCAGCAAGTTCGTCGACGCCCTGCCGCTGTATCGCCAAGCGCAGATCTTTGCCCGCGAAGGCATCACGCTCAGCCGCCAGACCCTCTCGGGGCTGCTGATGCAACTACAGGCCCCGCTCAAGCCGGTGGCCGCGGCCTTCAAAGCGCTGCTGCGCCAAGGTCCGGTGGTGCATGTTGATGAGACGCCCGTGCAGGTGCTGCGCGAGCCCGGTCGCGAGGCCGAGCAGAAGTCCTTCATGTGGGTGTTTTGCGGCGGTCCGCCAGAACAACCGGTGCGTTGGTTCGAAGACGCCCCGAGCCGCGCGGCGGATGTGCCGCAGCGGGTGCTGTTTCCGGCTGACACCGGGCCACCATCACCGTTCTATCTGCACTCCGATGGCTACAGTGCCTACAACGTCTTGGCCCATGCGCCCGAAATCATCGGCCATGCCGGCTGCTGGGCGCATGTGCGGCGCAAGTTCATCGAGGCCGCCGCTGGGCGCAATGCCAGCGCCGCGCAGCAGATGGTGGCCTTGATCGGTGAGCTCTATACGGTCGAGCGCGCGCTGCGCGACACCGATCCCGACAGCCGTCGGCTGGGGCGCGCCGAGCGCAGCCGCCCAATTCTCATGCGCATCCGACACTGGCTGGATACAACCGCCACCCGCGTCTTGCCGAAGGGCCTGCTCGGCCAAGCCATCGCCTACGCGCTCGGCCAGTGGCCCATCCTCATTACCTTTCTCGACGATGGTCGCCTGGAGCTGGACAACAACACCACAGAGAACGCGATCCGGCCCTTTGTTCTCGGTAGGAAGAATTGGTTGTTTGCCGGCAGCCCCAGGGGTGCCGAGACCAGTGCGCTGCTCTACAGCCTGATCGAAACCGCCAAGGCCAGCGGCTTGGAGCCCTGGGCCTATCTCAACCATCTCTTTGAGCACCTGCCAGGTGCGAGGTCCCCCGAGGCGCTCGCCGCCCTGCTGCCGCACAATTTGAAAATGCACGACCTGAAACAAAAGGGGTCAATCTTGTAGTTGGCCGGACGCTTAC
>JBATTL010000005.1:0-11744 GCA_049670525.1 Thiohalocapsa sp.
GCGGCGTCCGCTGCAGCTCGGCAGCGTTCGATTACGCCGTCGTGCTGGTGGTCGAGGCGACGGAGTTCGCGCCAGGGGCCGACTGGTGGGCCTCCGATTTGTTGGAATTGACGAACACCCCAGGTGGTGGACCAGGCCCCTACCCGCTCGGCTTCGGTGGCCGTCTGGTCGTCCATGCCGTGACCGTCGATGTTCTTGGCGATGTACTTGGCGATGTAGCCGGTGGCGGTGCCGCGGGCGTAGTTGATCGACTCGGCGCGGAATCGATGCTTTGCGGCTCCGGGTTCGTCGGGTTGATCCTGGAACAGGTAGTGCCTGATGGTTTGGCGGACGGTTTCTTGAGAGCCTGACTCCATGAATTAGGAGTAGGTGCCAATGCGGGCAGCCTTCCTTAGATCCTATCGAACGCATCCACACTGTTTGCTTCAAACTAACCGCACTATCCAACCAAACTCAGAGCCAATCCCTAACGAGGAGCGATTTCTTGTCCCAACATTTCGATCTCGAAGACAACATCCTGTATCTCAATCATGCCGCCGTTTCTCCTTGGCCGCGGCGAACGGTGCAAGCGGTCCAGCGCTTTGCCCTGGACAATGGCGCCACTGGCTCGAAGCGATACGCGAACTGGGTGGCGACTGAGACCCGACTGCGTGAGCGACTTTCGGCACTGATTGGCGCAACCTCCCCGGGTGACGTCGCTTTGGCCAAGAGCACCTCCGAAGCGCTGTCCATGGTGGCCCAGGGGCTGCCCTGGAGGAAGGGCGACAACATCGTCGGCATTCGCCAGGAATTTCCATCAAACCGCATTGTGTGGGAGGCGCTTGCGGATCGCGGCGTGACCTGGCGCGGTTTGGATCTTGATTCCAGCGTCGATCCGGAGGCGGAATTGCTGTCCCTGTGCGACGACCATACCCGCGTGCTGGCGGTGAGTTGGGTCCAGTATGCCCGTGGGCTACGTCTGGATCTTGAGCGGCTCAGCCGTGGTTGTCGTGCACGTGACATTCTGTTGTGCGTGGACGGCATCCAGGGGCTCGGCGCCCTGCCCTTCGACCTTGCCGAGATTCCCGCGGATTTCGTTGCCGCCGACGGGCACAAGTGGATGCTCGGAGCCGAGGGCCTCGCGCTCTTCTGGTGCCGGCCAACTTTGCGCGAGCAGCTGCGGTTGACTCAGTTCGGCTGGCACATGGTCGAGGACATGGGCGACTTTGACCGCGAAGATTGGCGGCCTGCAACGGACGCTCGGCGTTTCGAGTGCGGCAGCCCGAACATGCTCGGTGTGCATGCGCTGGAAGCCAGTCTGGCTTTGATCCAGGAACTTGGCATGGATCAGGTCGCGAGCGCGATCGCCGAGCGCATCGCACGACTGGTGGAGTTGATCGACGCACATGGTTTGGAGTTACTGAGTCCGCGAGCGCCGGGGCGACGCGCTGGCATCATCACCTTCCGCGTCCCCGGCGTAGACCAGCAAGCACTCTACAAAACCCTGATGCAGGGGAACTTAATGTGCGCGAGTCGAGGTGGCGGACTGCGCTTTTCGCCCCATTTCTACACACCGATTGACCACCTCGACCGTGCGATCGCGCTGACACTAAAGACCGCGTCAGGACTTCCACACTGATCAGTCGGCCATTGATGCTCCAAGATCAGCGACGCTCGCTCAACGTCCCTTGAGCGGCTGCGTCGTTTACGCTGGTGTGCGAATATCGGCAGCATGAATACGAGCACCGATATCTCGCGCCATTGCTCCGACAGGCCCGGTTCACGAAGCATCGACGATTTCGAGCATTGGCAACTCGCGCTTCGGGTTCTTACCATGCCCGCAGACACTAACCCGTATGGTGATATATTCGGCGGGTGGCTGCTTTCCCAGGCCGATGTCGCTGGCGCGACGATCGCCATCGCCAGATCGCGGGGACGCGTCGCAACGGCGGCAGTTCAGGAGTTTCAGTTTCTTGCGCCGCTTCGCGTTGGAGACTTGGTTGAATTGCATGCGCGTCTGTTGCAGGAAGGCAGCAGCTCGATGACCGTAGAGGTCGACATCCGGGCGCGACGCGAGGCCAAGCCGGAAGACGAGCATCAAGTGGCAAAAGGCCGTTTCGTTTATGTCGCGGTCGGCACCGACGGACGCAAACGTACAATCCATGACGAACACACGCGGCTAACCTGATCCGAATTCAGATACTGCACTCATCACTCAGAGGGGATCACCATGTTCGAAGCCACCAAAGTCGGCCGAACTGTTAGCAAAGAGGAGTTCAAGGCGCAACGTGACGAGTTGCGCACGCAGCTGCTAGAGGTGCAGCGGCAACTGCTGGAGAGCAACACGCCGGTGATCGTCATCGTCTCGGGCGTTGAAGCGGCGGGTAAAGGCGAGGTCGTGAACCGACTCAACGAATGGCTCGACACCCGAGGCGTACAGACATTCGCGTTCTGGGAACTCAGCGATGAGGAGCGCGAGCGGCCGCGCTACTGGCGGTTTTGGCGCACTATGCCGCCACGCGGTGAGATCTCCATCCTGTTCGGTGGTTGGTATCTGGCACCCATCGAGCATCGCTTCCAGGGGCTGTGCGACGATGCCGCGCTGGACGCGGAGCTGAATCGCATTGTCGACTTCGAGCGCATGCTGACCCACGACGGTGCGCTGGTCGTCAAGTTTTGGTTCCATCTCTCGGAGCCGGATCAGAAACGGCGGCTCAAGGAGCTGTCCCGCGACGACCGCAGCCGCTGGAAGATGCTGCCGGAAAAGTCCAAGTTTTCGGAGCAGTACCACCAATTCGAGCATGTGGCGGAGCGCGTGATCCGCCAGTCGGACCGTGGTATCTCGCCTTGGTATCTGATCGAAGCCGAAGATGTGCGCTACCGCGACCTGACTGTCGGCAAGACGCTTCTGCATGCGATCCGCGCCCGTTTTAATCAGCCCGTCGCCATGGAACCGCCGACGGCGGCGGACCCGCTTGACCTCCCGGAATCCGCGAGCGCTCAGATCACGCTCTTGGATCAATTGGATCTGACACAGAAGTTGGAGCGCGAACCCTACAAGAAAGAACTGAAGAAACTCCAACGGGAGATCAACGAGCTGACCTGGGAGGCGTACAAGCAGCGGCGATCCACGGTGCTGGTCTTTGAGGGTGTGGACGCTGGCGGCAAAGGTGGGGCAATCCGGCGCATCACGAGTGCCGTCGACGCCCGACTCTACCGCACCATGTCCGTGGCCGCACCGACGGACGAAGAAAAGTCCCACCATTATCTGTGGCGCTTCTGGCGCCATGTTCCGCGAGCCGGGCATATGATCATTTACGATCGCTCCTGGTACGGCCGCGTGTTGGTGGAACGCGTCGAGGGCTTCGCCAAGGAAGCGGAGTGGCGTCGCGCCTACGCCGAAATCAACGAGTTCGAGGAACAGCTCGCCGAGAACGGCGCGATCCTGCTGAAGTTTTGGCTGCAGGTCAGCGATGAGGAGCAATTGCGCCGCTTCCAGGACCGCGAGGATACGCCCTACAAACGTTACAAGATCACCGACGAGGATTGGCGCAATCGCGAAAAGTGGCCAGAATACAAGGCGGCCATCAATGAGATGGTGGCGAGAACCAGTACCGAAGATGCCCCTTGGACGCTGGTCGAAGGTGACGACAAGCCTTACGCCCGTGTCAAGGTGTTGACGACGGTCTGCGATGCGATGCGCAAGGCGCTAAAAAACAAAAAAGGGAAGTTCACATCGAGTGGTGTCACTCGCTGCGGTGATCATGTCGTCACCGATGAGTCCGACCGCGACGGGGCCTAATACTCACCGGCACGGCGGTGCGCCAGCCGAAATTTGCTGAGTTGCACCAGTCGATCGCGGTCATACAGCGGGCGGGTTCTTCGCGGTACGAAACAACCGGAAGAAATTCTCGGCAGTGATACCCGCCACCTCGTCGCGGTCCAGACCACGCAATTCGGCGATCTTGTCCGCTACATGCCCCACATAGCGGGGCTCGTTGCCCTTTCCGCGGTGCGGAACAGGCGCCAGGTACGGAGAGTCAGTCTCGATGAGAAGCCGCTCCATCGGCACGCGACGGGCAACGTCGCGCAGTTCCTCCGCGCTTTTGAATGTGATGATACCCGAGAAAGAGATGTAAAAACCGAGATCCAATGCCTGACGCGCCATGTCCCAGGTCTCGGTGAAGCAGTGCATGACACCGCCTGCGTCCCTCGCACCCGCGTCGCGCATGGTAGCAATGGTATCTTCGCGCGCCGCGCGTGTGTGAATGATCAGTGGTTTCCCACAACGACGCGCCGCATCGATGTGCGTTCGAAAGCGTCCTCGCTGCCAGCCGAGATCCCCCTTGTTGTAGTGGTAGTCGAGCCCGGTCTCACCGATCGCGACCACGCGGAAATCATCGGCGAGACGGGTCAGCTCGTCGGCATCGGGTTCGCGCCGTCGGTTGCCATCCGGCCCCTCATTGGGGTGCACGCCCACGGACACCGAGACGTCCTCATGCGCGGCGACGCATTCCCGCATCGCATCGTAGTGCTCCAAGTCGATGCAGACACAGAGCATGTGCCCTACCCCCGCGTCGCGGGTCCGTCGCATGAGGCTGTCGAAGTCACCTTCGTAGGGCGTCAGGTCTACGCGGTCGAGATGGCAATGGGAATCCACAAGCATGGGCATGCTGAGCATCAACTGAGCGGGGAAATCGAGATCAGACGACGCAGCGCGACCAAGCTACAGCGTCCGGGCTACAGCGTCCGGGCTACATGGTCTGGGTCGGATTATCGGATTCCAATCCACCCGCGAGATAGTCTTCGATCTTGCGTCGTGCGTCGTCGTCTTGATCGTTGAACTGGATGCCGACGCCGACTTGGCGGTTGCCTTCCGCGCCCTGGGGAGTGATCCAGACCACTTTGCCCGCAACAGGGATGCGATCTTCTTCCGCCATCAGTTTCAGCAGGAGAAACAGCTCGTCCCCGAGCTTGTAGCCTTTTGTGGTCGGAACAAACAGACCGCCATTCTTGATGAATGGCATGTAGGCGGCATAGAGCGCCTGTTTGTCTTTGATGACGAAGTTCAGGATACGTTGCCGGCCGCCGCCGGTGCGCTCGGAATCCATGTCAATGCGTCCCCATGGTCAGACGCGCCCAGCGCACAAGCAGTGATTCAAACAGCAGCAACTTGTTGGTGGGCAAATTTGCCAATGCCTTAGCCTTTAGAACTTGTTGCAGAAAACGGTGACAGGCAGATGGGTTGATGCGAGCTGCAAGCGCCGCCAAATCTCTTCGGCGATCGGGATTGCTCAGATAGTCCGCATCGCCGTCGCTGCTGATACGAAGCAGATCGCTGATCCAACCGACAATCCAGTCCAATACTAGCGCCGCCTCCAACTGCTGCCAAGCAGCGGCGGCACCGAGCGGATCTTCCCGGCCTTCGGCCACGGCCTGGAAACGCCGAAAGCCATCCTCGCGTAGCTTCAACCATTGTCTATCGGCCAGGGCCAGCGCCCGCAGCGGTGCCTGGTGTGCAAGCCGTAGCAGTAAATCGACATCCAACTCGGCATCGTCGAGCCTCGTAGACAACCAGGCGCGAGCAGACTCAGGGTCGGGCGGCAACATATTGAGACGCTGGCAGCGACTGGTCACCGTTGCCGTCAGACGGCTGGGGTCTTCGGAGATCAGCATCAGCAGCGTCGAGTCCGCGGGCTCCTCCAAGGTCTTCAAGAGGCTATTGGCGGCAAACAGATTCATTGCCTCCGCCGGAGCACTTTGAAGCACGGCCCGCGGACCGCGACTGGCGGTCAGCGACTGCCGGCTGCACAACTCGCGCACAGCATCGACCCTGATCTCGCCGCTCTTTGACTCGGGGTCCGGACCAAGGTGCACGAGATCCGGATGATTGCCGCCGCTGAGCAACTCGCATTCTGCGCAAACGCCACAGGGTTGGCCGTCCGCGCCTGGGCGCCCGCACAGCAACGCGGCCGCGAACAGGTCGCCGAAATGGCGTTTGCCGATGCCGGCAGGCCCGGCGAGCAGCATGGCATGTCCGAGCCGGCCGCTGCAGTGCGCATCCCAGAGCCGCCGCCAATGTGACGCCAGCCACGGCAGCGTCTCGAAATGTGAGATCCGATCGGCGTGGACGGAACTCATTGCGCTCTACGGAAACCTCTGCGGCATAACCGGCGACATATCCCTGTTCCTGTTGAAAAAATCGCCGATCATCCGGCGGACCTCGGTGGCGACCGCCTTCGCATCCGGCTCGGCATTGATGCATCGCACCCGCTCCGGCTCGCGTCGTGCAATGGATAGGTACTCAGCGCGCACGCACTCGAAGAATACCAATGTCTCAGACTCAAACCGGTCGGGATCGGATCGGCCTCGAGCGCGCGCCAAACCCGCGGCAGCCGGCAGATCGAAAAGCAGCGTCAAATCCGGACGCAGCGACCCCTGCACAAACTCCTCAAGCACCCCGATACGTGCTCGGTCAAGCCCCCTGCCTCCGCCCTGATAGGCATAGGTCGCATCGGTGAACCGGTCGCAAAGGACCCAATATCCGGCCTTCAACGCAGGCAGAATCGTCTTGCGCAGATGCTCCGCGCGGGCCGCGAACACCAGTAGCAACTCGGCGTCAGCATCCATACCCCGATTGGCTATGTCGAGGAGTAACGACCGCATGCGCTCGGCAATCTCAGATCCGCCGGGCTCCCGCGCCAGTGTGACCTGAACACCGGCTTCGATCAGGCAATCACGGACGACGTCGCGCTGGGTCGACTTGCCGGCGCCTTCGATGCCCTCAAGCGTGATAAAGCGTCCGCGCCGATCCATCCCGCGCTCCTATTGCTCGACGAGCGCCGCACAGGGCTTGTTGAGTTGATAGTGCCGCACCGCGCAATTGTGTTCGTCGAGGGTGGCTGAAAAATGATGGCTGCCATCGCCCCGGGCGACGAAATAGAGGGCGTCACCGTCTGCCGGATTCAGCGCCGCATTGATCGCTTCACGTCCGGGCAGCGCGATGGGCGTCGGCGGCAGCCCCCCGATGACGTAGGTGTTATAGGGGGTCGGACGCGTCAAATCATCACGGCGGATGTTTCCATCATAGTCGTCGCCCATGCCGTAGATCACGGTCGGGTCGGTCTGCAGCTTCATACCCTTCTGCAATCGGCGTACGAAAACGCCCGCGATTCTTGGCCGTTCCGACGCCAGACCCGTTTCCTTTTCTACAATCGACGCTAGCGTGAGAGCCTCCTCGGGCGTCTCCAATGGAAGGCCTTCGCGACGTCGCTGCCATTCCTCGTCGAGCACGGCTCGCATGCGCTCACGGGCCCGCGTCAAGATCTCCGCATCCGTGGTGCCCCTATCGAACAAATAGGTGTCCGGGAACAGCCAGCCCTCCGGATGCTCCGCGTCAAGCCCGATCCGCTGCATGATCTCTTCGTCAGTCAAATCCGCGAGTTCATTTTTGAAGACTTCGATGTCGGCGACGCGCTTGATGGCCTCGCGAAAGGTCATACCCGGAATCAGTGTCACCGGAAACTGAATCGACTTGCCACTGGTGAGGATTCCGAGCAACTCCGCCGGGAGAACGCCATTGGGGACGGCATACTCTCCAGCCTTGAGCGCGCCCTCTTGTTGCGTTTGGTAAGCCAGCATCGTGAACAGGAAGCGACTCGAGATCCAGCGCCGATCTGCCAGTTCATGGGCCACGCTCCGCAGCGTTGCGCCGGCGGGTACCGTGAACAACGCCTGCTCCTGGTCCAGGACGACCGGCTCCGCAAGAAAGCGTTGGTACCAGGACCAGCCTGCCGCGCCGATGCCTGCGCCGACAATGCCCAGTAGGATCAAGGTTACCAGGATGTTCTTCATTCAGGCGTCTCCGGCTGAAACACGGCTTCGCGTATCTGCTCGACCAACGTGCATGGAACGGCGCCCGGATCGAGGCGCCGTGCGTCGAAACGCGGCACCGGAATGAGACCAATCAGCGCATTAGTCACGAAAAGGCTTCTCGCTTGGGACAACTCCGCGACCGCGATATCGCGCTCGTCCAACGGGATACCCAGCATCGCCGCGTGTTCGAATACCAGCGCGCGGACGGTGCCAGCGACGCCACAACGATTCAGGGCAGGCGTCACGATACCGTCATCGAGCACCAAAAACAGGTTTGTCATGGTTCCGCAAATAACCTGGCCATCGACGTCCGTCATGACCCCGTCGATGATACCTGGATCCTGCCACTCAGCGCGGGCAAGCACCTGCTCCAAGCGATTGAGATGCTTGATGCCAGCGAGCTGGGGATTATTGCCGAGCGGCGTCCGGCACAGGATAAGACGACCACCGGATGCGGCACGCTCCGGGCTTGGATAGCGTGCGAGGATACGCGTGGGCGACGGGTGGGGTGGCGGTCGATAGCCTCGCCCGCCCTCGCCTCTGGTCAAGGTGAGTCGCAGCACGCCCTGACCGACACCGTCGGACAGCAAATTCGCCTCGGCGCGAAGTAGTGCCCCACCGGGATAGGGAATGCCGAGCCGCTCGGCCCCGCGTCTCAGTCGGGCGAGATGCGCCGACCAGAGACATGGGGCGCCCTCTCTGATGGCGATGGTCTCAAATAGCCCGTCGCCATAGAGCAGACCGCGATCGCCGATGCCGATCATCGACTGCTCGCGACCGTTCACCATCGCGGTCACTATGCCGGCAATAGTCGGCGCCCCTGCTAACGTAACAGCAATGCTCGTCCTACAGCTGACCTGATCACATGCGCTTGAAGATCAGTGTGCCGTTGGTGCCGCCGAAACCGAATGAATTGCTGAGTGCGTAGTCGATTGTCATCTGTCGTGCGCTGTTGGGTACGCAGTCGAGATCGCATTCCGGATCCGGCGTCTCGTAATTGATCGTGGGCGGCGCAACCTGGTCCCGGATCGCCAATACGCTGAAGATCGCTTCGGCACCGCCTGCGGCGCCCAGCATGTGCCCGGTCATTGACTTTGTGGAGCTGACGGCCAGCTTGAAGGCATGTTCGCCGAATGCACGCTTGATGCCCTTGGTCTCTGCGATGTCGCCCGCCGGGGTCGAGGTGCCGTGTGCGTTGATGTAGTCGATCGATGCCGGATCCAGGCCAGCATCCTGCAGCGCGAGCAACATGCAGTCACTGGCGCCCTCGCCGTCCTCGGAAGGCGCGGTCATGTGATAGGCGTCCGAATTCATGCCGATGCCAACGACCTCGGCGTAAATGGTGGCGTTCCGCGCCTTCGCCATCTCGTATTCTTCAAGCATCATGACGCCGGCGCCGTCGCTAAGAACGAATCCATCCCGGTCTTTGTCAAAAGGCCGGCTGGCGCGTGCAGGGTCATCGTTTCGCGTCGAGAGTGCACGGGCAGCGGAGAAGCCGCCGAGGCCGACGGGCGATGTGGCCATTTCCGCGCCACCTGCAACCATAGCGTCGACGACGCCATGCCGGATCATGTAAGCCGCTTCACCAATGTTGTGAGTGCCCGTGCTGCACGCGGATACGATCGAGAAGTTAGGGCCTTTGAGCCCGTACTTGATGGAGAGATCCCCAGCGACCATGTTGACGATATTGGCGGGTACGAAGAACGGCGATATCTTGCGGGGACCATGATCACGATATGCCGCGTAGTTGTTCTCGATACCGGTGATTCCGCCTATACCCGAGCCGATGGCGACACCAATTCTTTTTCGGTTCTCGTCCGTAATTGCGAGTCCCGAATCTTCAATGGCTTGCGTTCCGGCGGCTACACCGTAGTGAATGAACGCATCCATCTTCCGCGCCTCTTTCTTCGAAACGTAGTCGGTCGCGTCGAAGCCATAGATCGGGCCGCCAAAGCGCGTATTGAAGGATCCCACATCGAAGTGCGTGATGGGTTTTATGCCGCTTCGGCCAGCAAGAATAGTGTCCCAGGCGGACTTGATGTCGAGTCCTACCGGGGCGATGATGCCGATTCCGGTGACGACGACCCTTCTACCTGACATGACTCACCTCTAGATTTATTACCGACGCTGTCCGGCATGGGTCGGTCATTGTGCAACTCCGCCTGCGCCGGTGTGCGACGTCCGGCGATTTTGACGGAGTCCGTGTATGATCGCTTGCGCCGGAGCCGATCAGCTCAGGTGTTCGTTGATGTAATCGATAGCCTGCTTGACCGTCGTGATTTTCTCGGCGTCCTCATCCGGGATTTCAGTCTCGAATTCTTCCTCAAGTGCCATGACCAGCTCCACGGTGTCCAGCGAGTCCGCGCCGAGGTCATCGACGAACGACGATTCGGCGGACACTTCCTCTTCCTTGACACCCAACTGCTCGACCACGATTTTGCGGACTCGATCTTCAACGCTGCTCATTGTTTTGTAACCCTCTGGTTATAGACAGATCGCACGGTTTCCTGCGATCGCCGTATTCTAGAGATAAAAGGCGGTTGTTAAAAGCTCGAATAATAATTAGCTATCATTCGTATGCTTTTGTATTTCCAGATATTCTACCAACACTTAATCACGCCATATGCATTCCGCCATTGACATGCAATGTTTCACCAGTGATGTAACCCGCCCCGGATGATGCAAGGAATGCGACGACCGCCGCGATTTCCTCAGGCTGGCCGAGTCGGCCAAGCGGGATACCGCCGAGAAGGGCGTCGCGCTGTTCCGAAGACAATTCCCGGGTCATGTCCGTGTCGATAAATCCCGGCGCGACGCAGTTGACGGTGATGCCGCGAGAACCTACCTCACGCGCCAGGGATTTGCTGAAACCGATCATCCCGGCCTTGGCGGCAGCGTAGTTCGTCTGCCCCGCGTTACCGGAGGCCGCCACCACGGAACTGATATTGATGATGCGGCCCTTTCGCGCCTTGGTCATCGGGCGCAGGCAGGCCTTACACAGTCGATACATCGACGACAGGTTGGTGTCGATGATTTCGTCCCACTCCGCATCCTTCATGCGCATGAGAAGGTTATCGCGGGTAATCCCAGCGTTGTTCACGAGGATGCCCGGCGCAGCGCCGAAGCTGTCAGAAATGGCCTTGAGCACCGAGTCGATCGAAGCCGGATCCGTGACATCGAGTCGCAACCCCAACACACGCCGATTTTCACCCGCCAGTTCAGATGCGATGCGCTCCGCGCCGCCATCGGTGGTCGCTGTCCCCGCGACCGTTGCTCCCTGCGTCAGCAGGGCCTCCGCGATGGCGCGGCCGATGCCGCGACTCGCACCGGTGACCAATGCGATCTCCCCATCAAGCATGCGTAGTTGCCTCCAACGCCCTGTTCAGTCCAGTGACATCGAACACGGGCAGGGTTTCAATTCGTTTATCGATACGTTTTCCTAGCCCCGCTAGAACCTTGCCGGGACCGGCCTCGATCGCCGTCGATATGCCGCGGCCGACCATCGCCTGCACCGTCTCGACCCAGCGCACGGGACAATAGAGTTGGCGAGTGAGCAACGCCCGAATATCGTCGGGGTCGCGCACTGATGAAACCGATACATTGTGGAGGATTTCGATGGACGGTGTCGTGAATGGGGTTTTCGCAAGAACAATGCTAAGTTGTTCCGCCGCATCTCGCATCAGCGCACAGTGCGAGGGCACACTGATTGGCAGCAGAATGGCTCGTCTCGCGCCAATGCCCTTCGCCGCAATGACCGCCTGCGCAACCGCGTCGCGGTCACCGGCGATGACAACTTGGCCCGGCGCGTTGAAATTAACGGCCTCCAGTACCTGCGCCCCGGCCTGATCCCGACACAAGGTTTGAATCTGCTCATCATCCAGCCCCAACAC
>JBATTL010000006.1:0-3133 GCA_049670525.1 Thiohalocapsa sp.
GCGCGTCAACCCGCTGCGCATAGTTCAGGCCGGGGCCGTCATTGTCCGGCCAGATCAACACGCGCCGACCCGCCAGCGGCGCGAAATCGGCCTTGCTCGGTGCCTGTGCTCCGTTCGGTGTCGTCACCGACACGCCGTGCGGGAACAACTGTGCCGCCGCATCGGCTGCTTTCTCGCCCTCGGTGAAGACCACCAGCGTATCCGGCTTCGCCGCGAGCCGATCCAGCCGATACAACGGCCGCGGTTCCGGCGGTGCCTTCCACTGCCAGCGCTGGCCGTTGAAGGTCTGTGGGGCGAACTGCTTGCGTCCCTGCGCCGGATCGAAGCGGCAAATGAAGAACAGCACCCGGCCCGCCGCGTCGCGGTAGGTCCAGGTCGCGGAGGGCTCCCCGTGCTTCGGATGCGTCGTCGGTCGCAATGCCAAAGCCGGCTCGGGCACCGGTTTAAGGGTGCAGCTGGGTCGCCCCTCTCCGCCTTTCGATGCGCCACGCGGCTTGTCCGACACGCTGGGCCGTGCCCCATCAACCCCGTAGTCAGCAGCCAGCTTCGCGCGGGCGTCAGCCAGCGACAGGCCATGACGCTGCATCACGAAGTCGACGATCCCGCCGCCCTCGGCGCCGCATCCGAAGCAGCGATAGGCTCCAGACTCCAGGTTGACGCCGAAACTCGGCTCAGTGTCGTTGTGGAAGGGGCACCGCACGTTCTGCGACCAACCGCCGTCGCGTACTCTCAGCGCCGGTGCATGCCTGAGTTCCTGCGCGTAGAACGTTCGCGGCTTGACGCATCGCTTCAGCTCGTCCGCCCTGGGTACCCGCGGGAGCTGCTCAGGCGCGTTCACGGGCCGACTCCAGCAACTCGGCCAAGGTGCCAACAGCGGCTGGGCCAGCCTCCAGACCGCTGGCCGTCTCATGCAGGCGCGCGCGGTTGGGGGGGATGATGTGAGCCTTGATCATGCGGCAGACCTCCGCGAGCGTTCCGCGATCCAGGACAGGTACCGAGCACGATCGAGCAGGATGCGCCGGCCGCGATAGATCACGCCGCCCGAAGCCTCAAGGCCGTTGGTTCGACGATGAAACAAGTCGTCTCGAATCGCACCAATGCCGAGGGCTGGCTCGATCTCCGCCAGTTGGGCGACGGTGCACAACGTGGGCAGGTGTGCGGGTGCCGGATCGGCACCGCGTGAGGATGTCGTGTTGGTATGCATATCGCCTCGCGTCGTGACAGATGGATGGAAGCGCCGGATTTCTATCCGGTGCTTTAGCAATCCAAATCCTAACGCGGCGGTTTCCCTGGAATCGTCCCGGCGGGATCAATGCGGGACGCTATTTTCTTTTCCGGATAGCGATCATGTGGTTAGCGATTGTTTTTTGGGTCGCTGAGCGTAGCTTCCCGGCGTGATTCTCCCAAAGCAATCTCTCCCCCTCCGCTTCCACCACGATCCCCGTGGGGTCCGCGCGATCCTCTCCGCATTTCTTCAGGTACCGGAACACGATCGTGCTTGATGGCTCACCGCCGTGCTTGCTCCGAAGGTGTTCCATGGCCGCCGCAATGGTCTCGTCCAGCCGGTTCTCCGTCGACACGCGAGTGCGCGTTTTCCTCGCTGGCTGCTCCGCGAGCGCGCGGCTCGCCTCGTTGTAGTGCTCGATACTTGCGCCGAAGCGCTCCGCGGCGATACCCAGTATCTGCGCTTCGCAGAACAGCGCGTGCTCGAAGGCGTCGGCCCTTGAGTCGTCTGAGAACAACAACCCGTGCATATAGTGCAGAGGCGCCAGCGCACCCCCGTCACGGCTCTCGTGCGTCAGTGTCTGCCGCGCTTCGGCATCATCCCCATAGGGGCAACGCGACAGGAAATCGGTCGCTTGGTCGTGGGTCAGGAACCGCCCGCTGGGGTTGTGGGAGCAACCGAAGACGCCCCGCTGGAACTCAAACGCGCCGCTGGTTTGGTCTGCATCGGTCGGGTCGAAGCGCTTGATTTGGGCGCGCGAATAGGCGAAGTGGCGCAGCAGGTCGCCCGCCGGCGTGTCATTGTTGTGAAGCTCAAACCGCATTTGTCCATGGTGCCAAACCCAACATGTTCGGCAATCGACGCCACTCGGTAGCAGGATAGACGACCAGCTCGCCGGAAGGTCTGAAGCAAAAACCTCCTCCTCTTGGAACGCGCGAAGCGTATCCCTGTAGACCCAGAGGGCAATCTCTTCATCACTCGCAACAAAGCGTTTGCGCAGCACGCTCGCACATTCTGGCCAGAACATCAGCGCTTCTTTCGCCGCATCGCCAGCCGGGATGACCGCCATCTGCTCGTTGACAAGCTCGGCGATGTCAATTTCCGGCGAGGTCATGCTCCTAGACCTCCAAACACGGCCGCGTTCATCCGTTCCACGATCCCGCGTGTGTGGCTCTCGCTCAGGTGGCTGTAGCGCTTCACCATTTGGAGCGTCTTGTGGCCCAGCACCTCCGCCAGCTCCGCGATGCTGGCGCCGTTCATCAGCATGTAGGACGCGGCCGAATGGCGTAGGTCATGGAATCGAAAGCCCTTGATGTCGGCCTGCTCGACGGCTTTCAGCCAGGGAACCCGAAGATCAGCGGGCCGAACGGTGCCGTCCCCTTGCGTCTTGGCAGCGGGGAAAAGCAGGCCGGTATCCAGCCGCCGAATCTTGGCCTGCAGGCGCACCACCTCCGCCGCATGGCCGACGATGGGCACCACGCGACGCTCCCCGTTTTTGGTCTGTTCCAGCAGCATGGAACCACGGTCCAGGTCCACGCGGTCCCAGGTTAGCCCCATGACCTCCCCGGCCCGCATACCGGTGGATAGGGCCAACACGACCACAGGGTACAGGTGCCGATTGCTGGACACCCGGCAGGCCGCCAGCAGTCGCTCGCGCTCATCGTCGGAAAGGAACCGCACCCGACCGCGGGGCTCTTTCGGCTTCGTGACACGCTGAACCGGGTTGTCTTCGACCCAACCCCACTCCTTCATAGCGACGGTGAAGGCATGCGAAAGCACGGCGAGGTAGCGAACCACGGTTGCCGGCTTGGTCGCGGGACCGCGCAACGTCGGCGTGCGCAAGAGCTGATCGCGTTGCTCAGCAATTAGGGCCGGCGTGCAATCCGCCAGCCTGTAGTCCCCGATCTG
>JBATTL010000007.1:0-2399 GCA_049670525.1 Thiohalocapsa sp.
ATGCACCAGGCCGCCGACGGTCGCCACCGGGCCGAGGATGGATGCACCAAGCGCGATGTAAGACACCTGACTGACGGTGGAGTAGGCGAGGCGCTTCTTGAGTCCGTCTTGGCGCAATGCTTGGAACGAACCATAGACGATCGTGATGGATGCGAGCGCCGCCAGCACAGTCAGCAGCCCCAACGAGTGGGCAAACTGCACACCATAGACGTCGTAGACCACGCGCACGATACCGAAGGCGCCGGCTTTTACCACCGCTACCGCGTGCAAGAGCGAACTGACTGGCGCCGGCGCCACCATCGATTGAGGAAGCCAGCCGTGCAGCGGTATCAGTGCCGCCTTGACCCCGAGCCCTACCAAAAGCAATGCGAAGATGCCGATGAGCGCACCGTGCATCGAGGCCGGCATACCTTCAAGTACACCGCCGGCGACGAAGTCCACCGGGCCCGTCAAGGTTCGCAGCCACATCGCGCCGACGAGCAGCGAGATGCCACCGGCGAGCGTGTAGGCGAGATAGATCTTGGCGCCGCGTATCGCATCCGGCGTTCCGCGGTGCGCGACCAGCGGATAGGTGGCCATGGTCAGGAGTTCGTAAAAAATCACGAATGTGAGCAGGTTGCCGGCCAGCGCGACGCCTACGGTGGCGGAGACGCAGAGGCTGAAAAAGCCGAAGAAACGGCTTCGGTTTGGTGAATGCTCTAGATAGCCGATCGCGTAGACTGTTGTGATCAGCCAAAGCACCGTGGACAGCGTCACAAACAGCACCGACAGTGCGTCGGCGTGCAGAACCAGCTCGAAACCCGGCGCTATGGTCAGCCGGCTCTCATACACTTGATCCAGGGCAACTCCCCAGATCAGCACCCCGACCAAGGCAAGTTTCAAGATAGCGCCGAACAGGTTCAGCACCGTCCGCAGCCGGTGGCTTTCTTCTCCCACCAGGAAGATGAAGACACCCGGCAGCATGGAACTGAGCACGATGGCGCCAGGCAGCAGCGTCGACAGCGACGGGAGCTCGGTCATGCGCTGGCTCCGGTGTAGAAACCGAGCAGAACCCATAGCGGGCCGGCGGCAAGCCCGAGCGCAACGACGGAGATCAGCGCCAGCATCAGCGCGGGCACCTCGGCGCGGACGTCGGTAACGAAACGCACCGGCGTCGGTTCAAGCCCGAAGGCGTGGCCCAGTATCCTGAACACGTAGGCGCCGGCCAGAAGCGTGCCAACGACGACGACCGGGATCCACCACCATTGACCGGTCTCGATCGCGCCTTGCATCAGCAGCCATTTGCCGATGAAACTGCCGCTTGGGGGCAGCCCGATCAGTGACGAGCCCGCTAGCGCGATGGCGAACGTCGTGGCTGGCAGGGTCTGGCCGGTCCCGCCCAGATCGTCGATGCGATCGTGACCGGCATGTTGCTGAACAAGGCCCGCGGCCAGGAAGAAACCCGCCTTCGCGAAACCGTGCGCCAGCGCCATCAGGACTAGGGCTGCGATCAGATTGTCGCGGTTCGGGCCTTCAGGCGTCGCCGCCAGCAGTGGAAAGAACAGGAACAGGTAGCCAATTTGGGCCACCGTCGAGTACGCGGCCAGCAGCTTCAGCCGTTCCGCCCGCAGCGCGCGCCAGGAGCCCCAAACCACGGCTCCGGCGCCAAGCAGTCCGAGCACCTGGGTTGCACCCAGGCTGGCAACCGGCGCGAACAACTCGAGCCATAGGCGCAATATCAGGTAAAACGCCGCCTTGACGACCAGCGCCGACAGCGCTGCGCTGACGGGAGCGGGTGCGTTGGCATGCGCCGGGGGCAGCCAAAAGTGCAGCGGAAACAAAGCCGCCTTCAATGCGAGCCCCGCGGTCATCAAGACCAGCGCGGTGCCGTCGATGAGGCCAGGTGTTTGCAGCGCATCAGCGAGCAGGCCCATGTCGAGCGTGCCGTAGGCCGTATAGAGCAGCGCCACGCCGAGCAGGTAGGTCATCGACCCCAGTAGACCGACCAACAGATAGCGCAGGTTCGCCGACACGGCGTCCCGACTGCCCGTCAGGGCCCCTAGCGCGGCCGCCGCGAGTCCGAGCAACTCCAGCATCACGTACAGGTTGAAGAGATCCGCGGCAAGAAACAGGCCGTTCAGCGCTGCCCACAACAGCATCCAGAGTGGCCAGAAATGGAGCGCCTTGTCTGTCTCCTTGAAGTAGCTGGTGGCATAGACGCTGATGCCCAGCGCGACCAGATTCGCCATGATCAGCATCGCCGTGGACAACCCATCAGCTTGCAGCGCGATGCCCAACGGCGCGCCCCATCCGCCGAGTTCCAGACGCATCGTGCCGGACTGCCAGACGGCAACGGCGATGGCGAGCACGGTCATGGTGGACAGCAGACCGAAGACGATCCCGACCGAAGCGAGCATCGA
>JBATTL010000008.1:0-6034 GCA_049670525.1 Thiohalocapsa sp.
TCACCATCGATCGCGATCGATGGTGACCAACCCACGTCACCATCCGCGTCAAGGACGCTCAATTGGTTGGCATCGATCGATGGGATGCGGCGCGGCTGAGGCGCGGGCGCTGCGCCGCCGATCTCCAAACTGTACGCATCGAAGCGCGAGCGATCGTCGCCAGCCACGACGCGCAGGATATGGCTGCCCGGACCGATGCCGGGAGGCAGCGGACCAGCCTCGATAGCAGTACGGATCGCGCTGCGAACCGTCAACGGGTCGTTATCCAGCGTCACCGACGGCAATCGCCGTTCGCCGAAGTGTTCTCCCTCGACGTAGAGCACGCGCGTCTGCGGATCCACCCAGGCACGCAGGATCAACAATTGCGGATTGTCGAGCCAGCTGTAATCCTGCGCGAGCGCAACGGTGCCGACACCGAGGAGCAGGAATGACTGGAGGCATCTCAACATCGCAGACTGAAGTCGCTGGCGGGAAAGGTTGATGGTTCCGGACATCCATCCGCCAATGTCCGTTGCGCCGGAGTCCGCTTTCGGAAGCGGAACGCATCGACGATCGGTCGATCGGGCGGCGGCTTCCGCCGGCGGCAGGTGGGCCGGTTCGGGGCGGGGGCGGGCACGCGAGTCCGGTGATGTTAACATCGAATCGAAACCTGTCTTGGTCTCCAGTTCCTGGTCAATACTCGGCTGCCTCGTCTTTGGCCGGCAACAATGTCGGGGAACAAACTGGCGACAAGCGAAAATAACCCATCACCTGCAATCCGGGCCACACGACTGGACATACCCCGCTTTATTCCCGATGGCCGAGCTCCTTCGGACCGGTCAATCGACCAGCGCTCATCGCCACTGCTTGGGGCAACTATCACTACTCATAACGGGAGGCCAACCGATGCAGACCGAGCAGACCCGTCTGATTCGACGTCATAGCGCCTACTTCCGGGGCTGGGCGCAGGCCTTTGGCGCCCACGAACTGGTCACTGACGACAAGGGCGCACTGCGGTGGCTGCTCGGCGAGGAGCAACTCGGTCTGATCCTGACACCGGTTATCCGTCGCAGTTTGGGCAGACTGGCGACCGGTAGCGAGGGCCCATCCGAGACCGGAAACGCAGCCGGTGATGCCGCGTCGGAGCGCCTGCTGCTGACCAACGACAGCCTGCGACTTGGCGCCTTGACATTGCCCATCACCGGCACCGATACGCGCGTAATCGACCTCGCCGCAGAGCTGCTCAATGGGCGCGGCGACCTGCATCTGTATCAGAGTTACCACCTGATTTACCCGAGCGGCACACGTATCCTTTCGCTGAGTCGTCGCGCCCCATTGACTCTTATCTACCGGGAGGTCGTCCCGTTGCGCATCGCAGTCGAGCTTGGCGACAGCCCGAAGCTGCGTTCCGCCGCCGACGCGTGCTAACGTTGCGGCTTTCAACCCAAACCTGAACTCCCTGATGCAAGACCGGTTTCCCCTCGTCCTAGTGGACGCCTCCGGCTACCTGTTCCGTGCCTATCACGCCCTGCCCAAGCTCACCAACTCTCGGGGCGAGGCCACGGGCGCGCTGGTGGGCGTGCTCCACATGCTGCGCAAACTGATCGACGAGCACCAGCCGGACTACATTGGCGTGATTCTAGACGCCTCCGGGCCTACCTTTCGCGACCATCTTTACACAGAGTACAAGGCCAACCGGCCACCGATGCCCGAGGACCTGCGCGAACAACTCGAGCCGTTGAAGGAGATCATTCGCGCCATGGGTCTGCCTTTGCTGGTGGTGCCGGAGGTGGAGGCGGACGACGTCATTGGCACCCTGGCTACACAGGCCGCTACAGACGGTCTGGCGACGCTGGTGTCCACCGGCGACAAGGACATGGCGCAGCTGGTCAACAATCACATCACATTGATCAACACGATGTCCGACACCGTACTCGACGTCGCCAGCGTGCAGGACAAGTTCGGCGTGCCGCCGGAGCGCATCGTCGACTACCTGAGCCTGATGGGCGACGGCGTCGACAACATCCCTGGTGTACCCAAGTGCGGCCCAAAGACGGCCGCGAAGTGGATCACCGAATACGGCAGCCTGGACGGTGTCATCGAGAACGCACACAAGATCAAGGGCAAGATCGGCGAGAAACTGCGTGAGAGCCTGGAGCAATTGCCGCTGTCGCGGCAGCTAACCACCATCAAGCGCGACGTGGCGCTGGACATTGGTCCCCGCGATCTGACACCGGGCGTGCCCGATGTCGACAGCCTGCGGGATTGGTATGAGCGTCTCGAGTCAAGACGACTGTTGGCGACCCTTACTGCCGATGGGACCGGCAACGGTGCGGGCACAGCCGACGGTGTCGCGCACGACTATCAGGTTATCCTTGAGGAGGCGCCGCTGGATGCCTGGATCGAACGCCTGCGCGCAGCCGATCTGTTTGCCTTCGATACCGAGACGACCAGCCTGGACTATATGCGCGCCGAGATCGTCGGTGTGTCGTTCGCCGTCGCACCGCACGAGGCGGCCTATGTGCCGCTCGCCCACGACTATCCGGGCGCGCCGGATCAGCTCCGGCGCGCCCAGGTGCTGGACAAGCTGAAGCCGCTGCTGGAAGACGCTGCTCGGCCAAAGCTGGGACAGAACCTGAAATACGACATGAGTGTTTGTGCCAACCACGGAATCCGCATGGCCGGCATCGCCCACGACACTATGCTCGAGAGCTATGTGCTCGACAGCACTGCGACCCGCCACGACATGGACTCATTGGCCAAGAAGTACCTCGATCAGGAAACCATCCACTTCGAGGCGATTGCAGGCAAGGGCGCCAAACAGCTCAGTTTCAACCAGATCCCGCTGGAGCAGGCTGGGCCCTACGCCGCCGAAGACGCCGACGTGACCCTCCGCCTGCACCGGGCACTATGGCCCAAGGTCGAGGCCGTGGAATCGCTGACCGAGATCTATCGCGATATCGAGATGCCCTTGGTGCCGGTGCTCTCGCGCATCGAGCGCGCCGGCGTTCGCATCGATAGCGTCGAACTAGAGGCGCAGAGCCAGAATTTGGCGCAGCGTATCGGCGACCTGGAACAGCGTGCCTATGCCGCCGCAGGGCGCAAGTTCAACATGGGCTCGCCGAAACAGATCGGCGCGATCTTTTTCGACGAGCTGAAACTGCCGGTCGTGGCCAAGACGCCGAAGGGCGCACCATCGACCTCCGAGGCAGTGCTGGAGAAGCTCGCCGAGGACGGCTATGAACTGCCGAGCCTGATCCTGGAACACCGCGGCTTGTCGAAACTCCGCTCCACATACACCGACAAATTGCCGCAGATGGTTAATCCGGACACCGGACGTGTGCACACTAGCTATCATCAGGCGGTTGCCGCCACAGGTCGGCTGTCATCGAGCGACCCGAACTTGCAGAACATCCCTATCCGCAGCGACGACGGCCGGCGCATTCGGCGTGCCTTCGTGCCGGAGCCGGGCTATCACATGCTGGCGGCGGACTACTCGCAAATCGAACTGCGCATTATGGCGCACCTGTCGGGCGACGAGCGCCTGCTCGCAGCCTTTGCCGCCGGTGCCGATATCCATCGCGCCACCGCCGCCGAGATCCTGGGCGTGCCGCCGGACCGGATCACCAGCGAACAGCGACGCTCCGCCAAGGCCATCAACTTCGGACTCATTTACGGAATGTCGGCGTTCGGCCTCGCGCGCCAGCTTGGCATCGAGCGTCGTGAGGCCCAGGAATATGTCGATCTTTACTTTAACCGGTACCCCGGTGTCCGCGATTTCATGGACGATATTCGCGGCCAGGCCCGCGGTGACCGCTATGTGGAGACCCTGTTCGGCCGCAGACTCTACCTGACCAATATCAACCACAGCAACCAGCAACTGCGCAACGCCGCCGAGCGCACCGCGATCAACGCGCCGATGCAGGGCACCGCTGCCGACATCATCAAACGTGCGATGATCCGAGTGGACGCGTGGATAGAAACGGAACAGCCGCCGGTGCGCATGATCATGCAGGTCCACGACGAGCTGGTGTTCGAGATTGCGGCCGACGCTCTGGACGCGGCCTGCGCGCGCATCACCGACATCATGCAGGGCGCGGCGGAACTCCGAGTGCCCCTGGTCGTCGATATCGGCGTCGGCGATAACTGGGATGAGGCGCATTGACGGCCAGCGCCGAGAGCCGCGTCCTCGGGAGGCTCGCTATTTGTAGAGTTGGTCAGGATCGATCAGGGCGTCCGCGATGACTTCGACCCGATCATCACGTACGGCGTTAAAGAAACAGTTTTTGCGACCGGTATGGCAGGCGGGGCCAGTCTGGTCGACCAACACCAGCAGCGTATCGCCGTCGCAGTCCAGACGCATTTCCTTGAGATGCTGGACCTGGCCGGACGACTCGCCTTTGCGCCACAGCTTTCCGCGGGAACGCGACCAGTAGCAAACGCGGCCAGTCGTCAGGGTCTCGTCGAGCGACTCCAGATTCATCCAAGCCATCATCAACACCTCGCCGGTGTCGTGCTGCTGCGCAATGGCCGGAATCAGGCCGTCCTTGGTGAGCTTGAGACCGACTCGCACGTCGGCCCAGGGCAGGCTGGCGCCTCGCTTCGCGCGCTCGTTGGTTGCGATGCCTCGTGCTAGGGTCTGGTGTTCATCGGTCTGGTCTTGCGCCGTCATGTTATGAGTCTCGTCTGGTATTAGACTGAAAAGGTTAACAGACTGCGGATCACGCCTGGCAAACCCGCACGCGTCTCCTCTACCCATGGGGCGACGGGCTTGAGTGGGCGCGGTTTGCGCGGTCTATTCCACGAACTAGCAGAGGCAACCTCATGTCGAGCCTGTTGATCACCAATGCCGATATCGTAAACGAGGGCCGGCGGTTCGAAGCGGACCTGCTCATCAAAGACGGACGCATCGCGGCCGTTGGGGGCGATCTGCAGGGGCGCGCCGCGGACCGGGTGATCGACGCCGCGGGTCGGTTGTTGATACCGGGCATGATCGACGATCAGGTGCATTTTCGCGAGCCGGGGTTGACGCATAAGGCGGACTTCACCAGCGAGTCCCGCGCGGCGGTCGCCGGTGGGATCACAAGTTTCATGGAAATGCCGAACAGCAATCCACCGACACTGGACTTGGAGCGGCTGGAGGCCAAGCACGCGCGCGCGGCGGAGGTCTCGCGAGCCAATTACAGCTTCTATCTGGGCGCCAGCAACGACAACATCGGCGCCATTCGCGCGGTGCGCGTGGGTCAGTGCTGCGGCGTAAAGGTGTTCATGGGCGCATCCACCGGCAACATGCTCGTGAATGATAAGCAGGCGCTGGACGCGATATTTGCCGACAGTCCGCTGCTGATCGCGACCCATTGCGAGGATACGCCCATCATTCAGGCCAATGAGGCGGAGTACCGGCAACGTTATGGTGAGGACGTGCCGATGAGCGCGCACCCATTGATCCGCTCCGCGCTCGCCTGTCTCAAGTCATCGACTCTGGCGGTGGAATTGTCTCGCCGCCACGACGCGCGCCTGCATGTATTGCACATCACCACGGCTCGGGAACTGGAACTCTTCGCACCCGGCCCCGTCACCGGCAAGCGGATCACTGCCGAGGCCTGTGTCCATCATCTGTACTTCGACGATCGCGACTACGACGAAAAGGGCACTTTGATCAAGTGCAACCCGGCCATCAAGACGCCGCAGGATCGCGACGGCATCCTGGCCGCGGTGAGCGAGGACCGCATCGATGTGATCGCCACCGACCACGCGCCACACACGCTTGAGGAAAAAGCCGGCACCTACTTCAAGGCCCCAGCTGGGCTACCCCTGGTGCAGGACGCGCTGCCATCGCTGTTCGAGCACGTGCATTCGGGCCGCCTCAAACTGGAGACGTTGGTGCACAAGACCAGCCATGCGGTCGCCGAGTGTTTCGGTATCGAAGAACGCGGCTACATCCGCGAGGGCTATTGGGCGGACCTGACGCTTGTGGAGCTGGATAGTGCTTATAACCGCGAGCGGGAACAGGTGCTCTATAAATGCGGTTGGTCGCCATTCGAGGGCCGGCAGT
>JBATTL010000009.1:0-11807 GCA_049670525.1 Thiohalocapsa sp.
CGATCGAAGAGGGCGCCGTGCTGCGCATTCGCCCTAAGGCCATGACGGTGGCGACTATCTTCGCCGGCCTGCTGCCGATCATGCTGCTCGGCGGCGTCGGCAGCGAGGTCATGCGTCGCATCGCCGCGCCAATGGTCGGCGGCATGATCACTGCGCCGTTGCTGAGCCTGTTCGTGATCCCCGCGGTCTACCTGCTGTGGCAGCGCAGAACCCTGTCACCCGAAACCACGCCTTCTGGTGGGCAGGAGCGCAGCCAGGCTGTCATGCCGCTACCCGGCGGCTGATCGGTGCCCAGGGGCCGAATCGCGCGTCATCGGCGAATGCATGTCGCGCTCGGGCCAATACTTCGGCCCAGGCGCTCGCCGCTGCCGCTGCACGGTCGTTGCGTCGGCAAGGCTTCCCGTGCGATACGGCGAGGATGATTCCGATGCGCCGAACCAATCACCGCATCAAACCAGGAATGGCCAACCTATTCGTCCGAGATCGCCACGTCCTTGCCCTCGGCCGTCAGCGCTGCGGTCTTGCTGTTGATGTAGTCGAAGGGGCCGCCCGGGTGCGCTTTGTACTGTTGCTCGCCGACATACTCCAGCAGGCCGACGAAATGGTAGCGATAGAGCATGCCCTCGATACGTGCAATCTCCTTGCCCTCGTCGAATAGCAGGAGTGTCGGGCGATATTCGACGCCAAAGTCGTGCGCGGCCTGTTTCTGCGTCGTACTGCTGCCATCCGGTGCGGTGATGAAGGCATCGGACAGGGTGTCCATCCGCACGACCGTGAATTTCCCAAGCGCGTCCCTGACCTCCGGCACCCTGAGATGGCCGTCGTGCAGCGCTGCGCAGGCGACGCAGCTGGCGTCTTCGAACAGCAGCGCCAACGGCCCCTGGATCTTGCTGAGATCGCTGATCTCACTGGCCTCCTTGATCTGCTCGTGCGGGCGGGGGGAGTAGGTTCCTTCGGACTTCCGCGCTTCAAGATAGGCAGCAAGGGTTTGATCCTGGTAGGCCTTAGCGTCGACATATTCGAGCACTTGCTTGAAGTCGTCGACGTTCCGATAACCGTTGATCCGCGCCACCGGCTCGTTGGCCTGGTTCAGAAACAGCAGCGTGGGCGTGTAGCGGACGCCGAGTTGGTCGGCCAGCGCCTTCTCGGTCAGTGAGGTTTCTTCATCGATGGCCACCTCGCGGTCGCCGCGCACATTCAGCGCGATGACGTCGAAGCGTTTCTGGATGAAGTCGCTATAGCTGCTGCCTTTGAAGTTCTCTTCCATCATTTTGTAGCAGTACGGACAGCCGTTCATTTCCATGAATAGGATCAAGTGCTTATCCGAGTCGGCGGCCTCGCTCACGTCCTCGGCGATATCCAGGAAACTCTCCTTGAACCAGTCCGGCGGACTGGCGGTCTTGCTGCCCGTTACAGCGCCGGGTCTGTCCGCGGGGCCGTCATCGGCCGTCGCCGGCCCGAAGGCAGCCAGTCCAGTCAGTAGTGTCAGTGCGGGCACAAATAGTCTGTCAAGCATGCTTGATCCCTATGGTTCGGTCTTAAACTCTGTGGATGGTAGGGTCGCGACTCGGGATGTCCATGTTTCGATGCCGATGTTTGAGTTGTTCGGGTCCAACGGGGGCAGGCGCTGCACCAATAGCGGATGCTCCCAAAAAGCACTGAACAGCGCCGTTGCGGCGCCCGGCTCGCCCGAAGTCCAGAATTGCTCCTCGCCACCATCGTTGCGATCCGCAAGCAGCCCGGCCTGCGTCAAACGGTGGCGTAGTTGGCGCGCCACAGCGGCACCGGCATCGGTGACGATCACACCGGGCCCAGCAATAGCCTGGATCTGCGTTCGCACCAAGGGGTAGTGGGTGCAACCGAGTACCAAGTTGTCGGCGCCAAGCTCGATCAGCGGAAGCACATAGTCGGCGAGCAGTGCCCGCGTGGAATCGCTGTCGAGATCGCCGGCCTCGATACGTTCGACCAATCCGGGACAGGGCTGGACGAGCACCCGAACCTTGCCGTCGAAACGCCCGCGGAGCACCTCGAAGTTGTGGCCCGCGAGGGTTTGGCTGGTTGCCAGCACGCCAACGACGCCGCTGCGGGTCAGGCTGACCGCGGGCTTCACCGGGGGCTCGATTGCGATTATCGGCAGCCGGCAGCGCGTGCGCAACGCCTTTCCGGCGGCGCTTGTAGCGGTATTGCAGGCGATGACGATCGCCTTTGCCCCGCGCGCGATCAAGAACGCCGTGATCGCGATCGAGCGTGCTTCCACTGCTTCGCGCGTTTTGTCGCCATAGGGGGCCTGACCGGAATCGGCCACATAGAGCAGATGCTCGCCGGGTAACTGGTGCCGGATCTGGGACAATACGGTCAGACCGCCGACGCCGGAGTCGAACACGCCGACTGGGCAGTCCGATGGATACCGTGCCGGTTTGGTCGTGTCTGGATGCCGTGCCACCGTTTTTCCGCTTGGGTTGCTGCGCTCCTGGTTTCGGATTTCCGCCGCTTTCAGACCTCTGCCGGGAGTCCGTAAGGCGGTGTCTTGAGGCTCAACAGAGGACCGTCTTCGCTCGCCAGGCGCACCTCGCCGCTCTCGGCCGCGCTAATCTCGACAACCACCAACAGCGCATAACGGCCTGGCGCGATCGCGCGCGCATCGACGATGCGCCCAGGTGCTTGCTCCGATTTGCTGCCGGGAACGCTGAGTATGTCACCTGGGCGTGGCGCAATTTCGGTCTCGACCTCGGCGCTGTACATGCGTCGTTTCAGCTTGCCCAGGTACTGCATGCGTGCCACCACTTCCTGGCCCGTATAGCAGCCTTTGGTAAAGCTGACGCCATCGATCAGGTGCATGTTGGCCATTTGCGGCACAAAGGCATCGCTGGTCTCGGGCAATACGGTCGGGATGCCGGCGCGGATGTCGTGCAGGGCCCAGAGATCGGCGTTGGCCTCTTGGGTCTGTTCCGCGGCGAGCTGCCACAGGCTTTGCGCCTGTTCCGCCGGACCGATGAAGAGGAAACGCTGGACAACGCCTGGGATACGGATCAGTGTCGCGACCTCGGCGCGGACCATTTCATTGTCGCCGACGGGGAGGGGACCGAACAGGTCGCGCAGTGCTGCGTCGGCACAGTTGCCGACGATGCCGAAACAGACGAGCGCATCACTGGCGTCGTCGATGGTTACCTTGGCGCGCAGGACGAACATGCGCAGTCGCTTCAGCAGTGGCTCCATCTGTGTGCGTGGCAGCACCAGGAATAGACTCCGCTCAATCCGCAGCGCGCGGAAGTTCGCCAGCATGCGCCCCTTCGGGCTGCAATGGCTGTTAAGTTGGCTGTGAGCCTCGGAGAGCTCGCGGATGTCGTTGCTGACCTGACCCTGCAGGAACTCCACCGCCTCGGGACCGCCAACAGCGACCAGACCGAGATGCGATAAGTCGATCAGCGCGCAGTCGGCATCCGTTGGGGCCTCGGCGAAGCGGGCGCTGCCCGCATGGTCGACGTTTTGGTCGCCCGGCTCACTGACGCTTGCTGCGCGTGACTCGAGAAACGCTCTCCAATCTGGGTTCATGGCATGATCTCGCTTGCTTGCAGCGCCTGGCTCGGGCAGGCTGACGGATTGACGGCTGCCGGGCATGATAGCCGATTCGGGCGGTTGCGCTGGTGATCTGCGCCCTCGTCCCCGCCTTGTCATTCACCATTCTCCCGGCACTCGGGTTCCAACGGAGATAGCAACATCTTGTCCACGCATGAAGCCGGCGATACGTCCGGTTCCTCTCTCGGCCGCATCGCTGCCGAGAGTCTCGTCCTCTACAAGATCCGTCCCGCACGCGTGATCTCCGTCGGTGAGAAGATCGAGATCGACATCGAAGGCGGCCAGACCAAACGCGTGCGACCCAAGGACATCCTGCTGTTGCATCCCGGTCCGCTGCGCCGGTTGGGGGATCTGACGCCCCGGGGCGGCCAGCTGGACGAGGCATGGGAATTGCTCGAAGGTGCCGAGACGGATCTGAAAGAGCTGGCGGAGCTGGTTTATGGCGAGTTCACGCCAGCGACCGCCTGGGCTGCCTGGGAGTTGCTCGCGGACGGCCTCTTCTTCGAAGGCACACCCGCGCAGATTCGTCCTCGACCGCGGGATGCCATTGAGCAGGAGCGCGCAGAGCGCGCGGCGAAGGCGCGTGCCGAGCAGGATCAGGCCGCGTTCATGGCGCGCTTAGCCAAAGGGCGTTTCGCGCCCGAGGACCGTGAGCGCTTGATCGAGGTGGAGCGCCTGGCCAATCAGCAAGCCGAACACAGCCGAATACTGAAGGCCTTGAACTTTCCTGAGACACACCAGAGTGCCCACAGACTGTTGGTCAAGATCGGCTATTGGCCGCCCGAGCACAATCCCTATCCGGCGCGCTTCGGTGCCGCGACAACCGAACCGGCCCTACCGGTGCCGGCGTTGCCCGATGAACAACGCCTGGATCTGACGCGTCTCGCGGCGTTCGCCATTGACGATGAGGGCAACCAGGACCCGGACGACGCGGTCAGCATCGACGGCGATCGTGTCTGGGTCCATGTCGCCGATGTCGCGGCGCTGGTTGCGCCGGACAGCGAGCTGGACCGCGAGGCCCGCGCCCGCGGGGCCAACCTCTATCTGCCCGAGGGAATCGTCAATATGCTGCCCGCCAGCGTGACCGAACAACTCGGTCTGGGGCTGCGGGAGATCTCACCGGCCTTGTCCTTCGGGATCACCTGCACGGACGAGGGCGCCATCGCCGACATCGACATCCGCCTAACCCTGATTCGGGCAACGCGCCTGACCTATGCCGATGCCGAGACCCGCATGGATCAAGGGCCCTTGGCACAGCTGGCGGCTGTTGCCGAGCGTTACCGGACACGTCGAGCTGCAAACGGCGCCGCCAGCTTCGATTTGCCCGAAGTCAGCTTGCGCTTGACTGATGGCAGGGTCGTGATTCGCCCCGTCGACCGCCAAGGCTCCCGCTTGTTGGTCGCCGACCTGATGCTCATGGCCGGCGAGGCGGCGGCGCGCTTCTGCAGCGAACGTGACCTGCCCATTCCCTATGCGACCCAGCCGGCGCCCGAGCAAATCCAGCAGCCGGACAGCCTGTCGGCGATGTATGCCTATCGGCGTCAATTCAAGCCGTCCCGCACCAGTACACAGCCTGGTTCGCACTTCGGTCTCGGGCTCGATGCATACGCCCGCGCTACAAGCCCGCTGCGCCGCTATGCGGATCTGCTCGTCCATCAACAGATACGCGCCTTACTACGTGGTGACGACCCCGTGAGCGCCGAGCAGATCAGCAGCCGCGCCGGTGAAGCGGATCAATCCGGCATCGGTGTGCGCCGCACGGAGCGTCAGTCCAACCAGCATTGGAAGCTAGTCTATTTGACCCAAGTAAGGGCGTGGAAGGGGGAGGGTGTAGTGGTCGACCTCGGTGAGCGCAAGACGACGGTGATGATCCCCGAACTGGCGCTCGAGACTAAACTGCGCGCAAAACAGGAGCTGGCGCTGGATCAACGCATCGGTCTGTCCGTCGCCGAGGTGGACTTACCCGAACTCGACTGCCGCTTTCGTCTGACCGAGTGAAATTGGCGTCGCACGATGTGCCGCGGTCAGCAATATGGGTCGGGGAGCGTTCATCGGGGACTCAGATCCTTTGCCAATTCTTTGGAACGGCGATGGATAGCATTGCTGCCGCAGCCAATGCAGCTCCCAACGTTACCGTCAGCCATTCTGCAAAATGAAGATGGTTAGAACCTGATCGGCATGCCGATCAGGGCGCATGATTATTGCGCCAAAACCCCACGCGAATCGGAGCATGATTCCTGATGAAGCAGCAAGTGCATGTACTGACTCACCTTGAGCGTTTGGAGGCGGAGAGCATCCACATCATGCGCGAGGTGGCGGCGGAGGCCGAAAAGCCCGTGATGCTGTATTCCGTGGGCAAAGACTCGGCCGTGATGCTGCATGTGGCGAAGAAGGCGTTCTATCCATCACCGCCGCCCTTTCCGCTATTGCATGTGGACACGACCTGGAAGTTCCAGGCCATGTACCAGCTGCGTGCCAAGGCAGCGAAGGACGCGCATATGGATCTGCTGGTCCACCAGAATCCGGAGGCGATCGAGCGCGGGATCAATCCATTCGATCATGGTGCCCTGCACACGGATATGTGGAAGACCGAAGGCTTGAAACAGGCGCTCGACAAACATGGCTTCGATGCGGCGTTCGGCGGCGCACGTCGCGATGAGGAAAAAAGCCGCGCCAAGGAGCGTGTGTTTTCCTTTCGTTCAGCCAATCACCGCTGGGACCCGAAGAACCAGCGGCCCGAGCTGTGGAAACTCTATAACACCCGCAAGGCCAAGGGAGAGAGCATTCGCGTGTTTCCGCTGTCCAACTGGACCGAGCTGGACATCTGGCAGTACATCCATCTCGAGCAAATCGAGATCGTCCCGCTCTATCTCAGCGCCTCGCGTCCGACCGTCATCCGCGACGGCCTGTTGCTGATGGTCGACGATGAGCGGTTTCCGCTCCACGATGGTGAGCAGGTAGTGCATCGCTCCATTCGGTTTCGGACCCTCGGCTGCTACCCGTTGACCGGTGCGGTTGAGAGTGAGGCCAAGACCCTGCCCGAGGTCATTCAGGAGATGCTGCTGACGACCACCTCCGAGCGGCAAGGGCGTGCGATCGACCATGATCAGGCGGCGAGCATGGAGAAGAAGAAGCAGGAGGGGTACTTCTGATGGCCGACCCAATCTACGAGACCGATGCGCTGATCGCCGAAGACATCGATGCCTACCTCGACCAGCACCAGCACAAGACGATGCTGCGTTTCATCACCTGCGGCAGTGTTGACGACGGCAAATCAACACTAATCGGTCGCCTACTGTATGACAGCAAGATGATCTTCGAGGACCAACTCGCGGCCCTCGAGTCGGATTCCAAAAAGGTCGGTACCCAGGGGCAGGAGATCGACTTTGCCTTGCTGGTGGACGGTCTTTCCGCCGAACGCGAGCAAGGTATCACCATCGACGTCGCCTACCGCTTTTTCGCGACAGAGAAGCGCAAGTTCATCGTCGCCGACACGCCGGGACATGAGCAATACACCCGCAACATGGTCACCGGCGCGTCTACCGCCGATCTGGCCGTGATTCTGATCGACGCCCGCAAGGGCGTGCTGACGCAAACCAGACGGCATAGCTACTTGGCCCACTTGGTTGGTATCCGCAATATCGTGCTGGCTATCAACAAACTCGACCTGGTCGATTACGACCAAGCGGTGTTCGACGATATCGTTGGCGACTATCGCGCATTCGCCGAGCAGATCGGTATCGAGCAGTTCGTGGCCATCCCGTTGTCGGGTCTCAAGGGTGACAACATTACGACCCGCAGCGATGCCACGCCCTGGTATCGAGGCCCGGTCTTACTGGAGCATCTCGAAGGCGTCGAGATCAGCGATGCTCGAACGATCGATAAGCCCTTTCGAATGCCCGTCCAGTGGGTCAATCGGCCCAATCTCGATTTCCGCGGATTCTCCGGGCAGATCGCCAGCGGTGCCGTCAGACCAGGTGATGCCGTCAGCATCGCCCCCGGCGGCAAGTCGTCGACCATCAGCCGCGTCGTCTGCATGGACGGGGACCTGGAGCAGGCCCGTGCCGGCCAGTCGGTCACGCTGACATTGGCCGACGAGATCGATTGCTCACGCGGCCAAGTGATCGCCATCGCTGACCGGCCGCCGGAGGTCGCGGACCAGTTCGAGGCCACAATCGTTTGGATGGCGGACGAGCCCATGCTGCCAGGGCGGCCCTACCTGATGAAGATCGGCGCGACCACGGCAACGGTCTCGGTGACCACCGAAAAGTACCAGGTGAACGTCAATAGCATGGCCCGCGAGCCGGGAAAGACGCTGGGACTGAACGGGATCGGTGTCTGCAATATCGCGACCGATCGCGCCATCGCGTTCGAGCCCTATGCCGACAATCCGGACCTGGGCGGCTTCATTCTGATCGACCGCCTCACGAATGCGACGGTCGGCGCGGGCATGATCCATTTCGCGCTGCGCCGCAGCCACAATATTCCGTGGCAGGCCATCGAGGTGGATCGCGACGCCCATGCGGCCATCAAGAACCAGAAACCGCGGCTGGTTTGGTTCACCGGTCTGTCCGGCTCCGGTAAGTCGACCATTGCTAATCTGGTCGAGAAGAAGCTGCACGCGATGGGCCGGCATACCTTCCTGCTGGACGGCGACAATGTCCGTCATGGACTGAACAGGGACCTTGGGTTCGACGAAGCCGACCGGGTTGAAAACATCCGCCGTGTCGGTCAGGTTGCCCGGCTGATGACCGATGCCGGTCTAATCGTGTTGACGGCCTTCATCTCACCGTTCCGCCATGAACGGCGCATGGTGCGGCAGATGCTGCCCGAAGGCGAGTTCATCGAGGTGTTCGTCGACGCGCCACTCGACGTTGCGGAATCCCGTGATCCGAAGGGGCTCTACAAGAAGGCGCGCCAAGGCAAGCTAAAGAACTTCACCGGCATCGACAGCCCCTACGAGACCCCGGAAGCCCCGGAAATCCGCATTGATACGACCAATCTATCGGCGGAGGAGGCCGCGGATCGGGTCATCCTGGCCATCTCCGGGGCGGGGTAGAGGCGAGGCGACCGCCACTTTTTGAGGCGCCAACGCAGCTCGACCAGATAAGCCGCCGAGCCGGAAGTGGACCGGCTTCCAGCCAAACGCTACTCGGTCGGACGACGGTTGCTTTGGGTGCACGTCCGTTCTCGTCAGGCCGAAGGCACGGCGAGATATTTTCGCGGGCATGGGTGGGTTTGAACGCAACACAAGGTCGCGGATCAGACCGAGGTTCCGCTAGAAATGCGGCCTGACCGACATGTCCTGATCGATGTGACCCGTCACCCCCGACCGTTTCGCCACCAAACCGAACGACAACCTGGTGTTCGAAGGCGTGGGAGGAGACCAGGTCTATAATCAGAGCATCAAGCCGTCCGACGGAGCCGGGACCGCCGCTCCCCCGCTCGCTCCGCCAATCCCATGGGCTGCGCAGCGCGGCCCGGCCTTGGAGGCAGGCGATGAACGAAGCAGTCGAGCACACGAATGAAACCCCTGACTGGCATTCCCGGCTGCGCGCGCTGCTCCGGCCGATCAATGCTTGGCTGCCGTGGCGGGTGTTGCTGCTCATGGCGGTACTGGCCGTTCTGTTGCACATGTTCGGCGTGATCAGCCTCCCGCTGTGGCCCTTCACCACGGTCGGCGGCAGCATTCATGTGGACAGCCCCGAGGTCTACACCCGCGAGCGCCTGGTCAACGATCGCTATGAGCAGGACTACTGGTTGCGCGAGCAGCTGCGGCTGCTGAACGAGGTCACTCCCGAGGATCTCGCCACCGGTCGCCTGTTCACGGGGACCCGCACTGAGATCGGCGACGCGCCCGCCGCCGACGCGGATGGCGCTGGCCCGGCGGGCGCCGAGGCGGTCGATGAACTGGACTTTCGCTCCCGCTATGAGGTGCTGTCCGGCATTCGCGACATGCTGCGCCAGCAGATTCTCGAGAACATGCTCGATGACCGCCACGATCTGACGGCCAACTCCGTCTACGGGCTCAAGTTCGACACGACGGTGATTCCGGGCCGAAACACCCGCAACCGCGCCTTCGTGGAGGTAGAACTGAAGCCGGTGGATCTGTTCCTCAGCGACAAAGGTGTCGATGAATGCGTCGCGGAGGGCGTCGAGGGTGACGCCAATGACGGTATCGCCGATACCGGGCCGCTGAACGGGCTGGTCCCATTTCAGCGTGCCTATGTCTGCAAGCGCGCTCAGGTGGCTGGACGAACGCTCGACGGGTGCGGTGACATCGGCGGGGTGTTGGCCGACTATGATGATCAGCGCGAGCTCTATCGCGCTTGGCTGCAGGACATAGAGAAACGTCTGAACGCGGCCGAGGAGTCGTTGTTCGAGGTCATTGCCGCGCAGGACCCAGACTGCGGCGCGGTGCCTCTCGGTATCATGTCGGCGCGCTATCAGGAGTTGATCGGTCGGTCCCTGGAAGTGGTGCTGAACCTGCCGCAGAAGCGTTTCCTCATCGATCACTACGGCTTGCTGGAGCAACCCGCCAAGCCGGCGCTGGGCGCGACGTTGGGCTACGGTGACACGGGCACGGCGGGCGAAAACGGTGGCGCGGATGCCCCGTCGGCGCCAGAGGGGAGCATGATTCGGCTGCCGGAGCCCTACTCGGATTACATGCGGATCGAGGCCAAGCCGATCTGGATACCCAACGGCGGTAGCTGCAGTTTGCGCGTGGCTCTGGATGTGCAGCCGGTGCGTGAGCAATACCTCGTGCATCGCCCGGTAGCCCCCGCAACTCCGAGGGTCTGCGTTACGGTTGCCGATACGGAATTCCTTTGCAGCGCCGATGCGAACTCGTTCGGCAACCTGTTGGCCAGGGCTCAGCCGCTACACGGGTGGTTGTCCCTTAAGACGTTGCCTTGCGATCCGTCGCAGCTGCCGTTCTCCTTCTGGACGACGGAACAAGGCGGCTGGGAGCTGCTGATGGATGCTGTAGCCTGGCAGTTCCGCCAGTCGGTAGCATCGGATTTCGGCGTCGTCTACGAGGCGCCGGATGTGTTGTTTGAGGTGATGACGAGCGACGGGCTCGCCCCCGTGGAGGACTTGGCAAACTGCTCGCTGGTCGAGCCGGCCTACTTCAGGATCGACCTGCCCAGTGGATTCTTCAACTTCATCGAGAGCATGGGGGAACTGGACGCCTATGCCTATGCGGTGTTTCCGAAGAACGACGTGCGCGGCGAACTGCGGCAGACCCGCTCCGCCGGTGGCATCGGCGGCGCCGGCGGCGGCCTCGGCTTTCTGCGTGGACTCACCGAGAGCCGGACCGAACCGCTGCTTGTAGGCTATGGGGACTCCCGCGAGGACTGCGACGGATTGCGGAAGCGACGCTCGGTGGGCTTCGGTTGGGTGATCGCCTCACCGGAAAGGATGGAGCCCAGCTTGAAGACACAGCTGGCGCTGGTGTCGGTGCCGGCTTGGACCGACCGCCTCCACGTCGACCTGACCACCGGCTGGCTCGATCGCTCCGGCCGGCGTAGCCAAGTGCACAAGAAGGCGTCGATGGAGGTCAAGCTCCCCCCGGACTTCGGCGCCTTCGACTCCATCTTTCGCGACCAGGGTTGGGTGACCCCCGCACCGCAGATCCGCGACCAGGACATGGACCGGGCGATCTACGTCGTCGCCGGTCAAGATGCGAGCATACTCATCCCGGGTTTGCGCCTGTGGCGCAGCACATCCGCGACCCTTGGCTCGCAGACGGCGGACCGTATCCGCGTCCTGCCAAACATGGAGGGGATCATCGCCGATTTTCGCCCTGTCCATCTGCCTTTTGCCAAGTACAGGGCGCGGCCGACGCGAGACGACGACGCGGACGTCGATGGCAGGGTGGCCAGCAGCGCCGCCCCGCCCCGCTGTACGCTCCAGGAGGTGCAGATGGACGGCACGCTCGGCGCGGTTCCGTCCGCCTATGTCGGACTTCAGGTGCGCCCGGTGCGTCTGCGGGTGTGGACCAGCGAGGGTGTCGCGGTGGCCTCCCAGCCTGCCTGCGTCATCTACGATCCGAGACGGCAGGTGCGCGAGGCAATGGCGAAGCCGGAGCAGGGTACCCCGATTCGCGACGCCTCCGCGGCACCGGTTGGGCCTTTGGACGCCACGGAGTCAATGCCGATCGAGGAAGCAGCGCCTAGCGAATGATGGTGCGCGCGCCGGTCAGCGAATGATGGTGCGCGCGCCGGTCAGCG
>JBATTL010000010.1:0-2833 GCA_049670525.1 Thiohalocapsa sp.
GACTCGGATTGCGCGCGAGTTCGCGCAGCAGCGACTCCAGGCTCTCGTGCTGGAAGACGATGCCGGCGAGCAGTGCATTCCACATCGCGCGCACCGGGTAGTCATCGCGCCCGTGTTGGCGCACCACCTCCAGGTATTGCACCAAGCGCTCGTCGGGGAGATGATCAACCACAAGCTTGAGCCGGTCGAGGTCGCTGCGCGCCTCGATCGCGTCCCAGGAAAATAGGTTTGTCTGTGTCATGGCCACCAGGGGGTCTCCTGTCCAAGGGTCGTCGTCCAAGGGTCGTCTCCGCAACGACTAGGATCCCTTGGTGGCCGCCCTCTTTCATCCCCTCAGCGCCCTTGGGGTGGATTTTTCCTCCTCCCCGCCAATGGCGCCCGTAAACCATTGATTGTGCCTCTGACCGTGGGGTAAAGAAAAATCGGACGTCCTCGCAGATCCTTTCAATTCAGTGACTTAGAGACTGCGCAAAGGGCTCACCATCGCCTTCGACGTCTAACAGATCGGCGGGCGTCACCTGTGCTGCTGGTCTGCGCGCAGCTGATCCGGACGCGACTCCGACCTCCGACCTCAGGCGTTGCGTTGTTCTTGCTGTTCCGCGCCCTCCGAGAAGAACGCGCGCACATCCGCGAGTTCGCGGCTGCGCGCCATCGGCGGGAGGCTATTGAGGAATGCCCTACCGTAGCTACGGCCCAGTAGCCGTGGGTCGCAAACGACGAGCACGCCGCGATCCCTGGCGTCGCGGATCAACCGACCAGCGCCCTGTTTCAACGCAATCACAGCCTGCGGCAATTGGTGGTCGCGGAACGGATTGCCACCATTGCGCCTCAGGGCGTCCACGCGCGCCTGAAGGATTGGATCCCCTGGGGACGCGAAGGGTAAACGATCAATGATGACGCAGGAAAGCGCTTCGCCGCGGACGTCGACGCCCTCCCAAAAACTCGAGGTGCCGAGCAGCACGGCGTTGCCCAGACGCCGGAAGCGATCGATCAGCTCCGCCCTCGGCGCAGTGCCCTGGACGAGCATTGGAAAGTCGAGCCGGCTGTCGAGCAAGGTCGCGGCCTCGCGCAAAGCGCGGTGGCTGGTGAACAGCAAAAAGGCACGACCCCCGCTTAGGGTAAGGACTTCCAGACTCAGCTCGGCTACGCGCCCTCCGTACTCCGGGTGGGTGGGATCCGGCAGGCCGCGGGGAACGAACCACAAGGCCTGATGCGGATAATCGAAGGGACTGTCCCAGCGTGCGGTACGTGCGTCCTCAGCGCCGATCTGCGACGAAAAATGCTTAAAGGAATCGCCCACCGCGAGCGTTGCCGACGTCAGTACCCAGGCGAGGGGGTGACGCTGACGGTAAGCGCGAAAGATGTCCGCCACATCCAGCGGTGTCTCGTTTAGGCGAAATCCGGACCCGCGCACATCGAACCAGCGGACCTGGGCCTCATCCGCCGTACCGGTCAGCTGATCGAGCCGCACCGCCATGGCACGGGTCCGAGCGAGGCAATTGTCGAGCCCCTTACCACGCCCGGAAAGCGCCTCCAGCCCATCTCCGAGACCCACCAGGGCCTGGCTGAGTTCGTCCAGCGCCGACTGAACACCGGGGTTGGCGTCCAACTCGCGCCAGGGGGCACGTCGGTCGGTGCCGCCAAGACTATCCCTGAAGTCCCCAATCAGCGGGCGCAATTCCTTCGCAAGCAATGGGATCTCGGGTGTGTCGCCAGCCTCGCGTCCGTAGGCATCGACAACGTCGCGAGCCAAGTCCAGCAACTGGCGACTACTGACGGACAAGCCAAAAAAGTTCGCGGCGATATCCGGCAACTGGTGTGCTTCATCGACGATGACGCAGTCGGCCCCCGGCAGGACCTCGCCGAAACCCTCCTCGCGCAGCGCCATGTCGGCACAGAGCAGATGGTGGTTGATCACCACCAGCTCCGCCTCTTGGGCACGGCGTCTCGCCTCGACCAGATGACAACCCGACCAGGCCGGACACTCCTGGCCCAAGCAGTTGTCGGCGGTCGAGGTAACCACGGGCCAAACCGGCGCGTCCTCGGGCAGCGCGAGTTCGGCGATGTCACCGGCGCGCGTGGACCGCGACCAGGTTCGGACCTGAAGCAGGTCCCGCCGAACTTCCGGCCGCTGGGACGCGGGATCAGCAACAGCCAGATCGAGACGATGCCGGCACAGATAGTTGCTGCGGCCCTTTAGCAGCGCGACACGAACCGGCTGACCAAGGGCCTCCCGTATCAGTGGGATATCTCGGTGAAAGAGCTGATCCTGGAGATTTCGGGTACCGGTGGAAACGATGACCTTGCGGCTGCTCGACAATGCTGGCACAAGGTAGGCGAAGGTCTTTCCGGTTCCGGTCCCGGCTTCGCAAATCAGGGTTTCGCTGCCGGCGAGCACGTCGGCGACCGCTCCGGCCATGGACTGCTGCTGTGGTCGGATGGTGAAGCCCGCGAGGCGCTCGGCGAGCAGGCCGCCAGCGCCGAAGATCTCCTCGATGCTGGCCGCGGCGGGGCTCGTCACGACTCAGCCGCCGCCGGCCATACTCTCCGCCTCGAGTGCCCCCTGAACGTCGCCGGACTGGCGGCGCACGGTTGCAATGACATCCCAATTGTTTTCCTTCAACTTCCCCTGGTCGCCGGCCAGGGCATTCGAGCGGGCCGCCAGGTTGCCGGCTTGTGAACCCAGCCCCTGCTCCAAGCGCACCCGAGCCAGCCGATTCCACAGATAGGCCTCCTGTGGATCGATACGCAACGCGCGCTCCAGGGTTGCGGCGGCTCCCGCGTAGTCCCCGGTTTGGCGCTGCTGCTCGGCACGGCCGGCCAGTGTATCGAC
>JBATTL010000011.1:0-17121 GCA_049670525.1 Thiohalocapsa sp.
ATGTCCAAAGCAAAATTCGAACGCAACAAGCCGCACGTCAACGTTGGTACGATTGGTCACGTTGATCATGGCAAGACGACCCTGACGGCGGCGATCACGGTGCACCAGGCGAAAAAGTTTGGCGGCGAGTCCAAGGCCTACGACCAGATCGACAATGCGCCGGAAGAACGCGAGCGCGGCATCACCATTGCGACCGCGCACGTTGAATACGAGACCGAGAAGCGCCACTACGCGCACGTCGACTGCCCGGGCCACGCCGACTATGTGAAGAACATGATCACCGGTGCGGCGCAGATGGACGGCGCGATCCTGGTGGTCTCCGCCGCCGACGGTCCGATGCCGCAGACGCGCGAGCACATCCTGCTCTCGCGCCAGGTCGGCGTGCCCTACATCGTCGTCTACCTGAACAAAGCCGACATGGTCGACGACGCCGAACTGCTGGAACTGGTGGAAATGGAAGTGCGCGAGCTGCTCGACAGCTACGAGTTTCCGGGTGACGACACTCCGATCATCACCGGCTCCGCGCTGAAGGCGCTCGAAGGCGACGAGAGTGACATCGGCGGCCCGTCCATCGACAAACTGATGGAAGCCCTCGACGGCTACATCCCCGAGCCTGAGCGCGCGGTCGACGGTGCCTTCCTGATGCCGATCGAAGACGTCTTCTCCATTTCCGGGCGCGGCACCGTCGTCACCGGGCGCGTGGAGCGCGGCGTGGTGAAGGTCGGCGAAGAAGTCGAGATCGTCGGTATCAAAGACACCGTCAAGACCATCTGCACCGGTGTTGAGATGTTCCGCAAGCTGCTCGACCAAGGAGAGGCGGGCGACAACATCGGCGCATTGCTGCGTGGCACCAAGCGCGACGACGTTGAGCGCGGTCAGGTATTGGCCAAGCCCGGCTCGATCACGCCGCACACCCACTTCGAGGCCGAAGTGTACGTGCTGAGTAAGGAAGAGGGCGGTCGGCACACCCCGTTTTTCAACGGCTACCGGCCGCAGTTCTACTTTCGCACCACCGACGTCACCGGCGCCTGCGAACTGCCCGAGGGCATCGAGATGGTGATGCCGGGAGACAACGTAAAGATGACCGTCAAGCTCATCGCGCCGATCGCGATGGAAGAGGGTCTGCGCTTTGCCGTGCGCGAGGGCGGACGTACCGTCGGCGCCGGCGTGGTCGCGAAGATCATCGAGTGAGAATCGGCCTGGGCTGGCGGATTGATGGTTGAGGCAGCGTGCCTCGATCTTCGCTCCTCCGGTCCTAGGCAACCCAGTATAGGCCAGTAGCTCAATTGGCAGAGCAGCGGTCTCCAAAACCGCAGGTTGGGGGTTCGAGTCCCTCCTGGCCTGCCATACATCGACGCGAACGCGTCTGGATCCCATGAACGCACGAGCCGAAGCCGGATCTTCCGGTCTCGATACCGTCAAGCTCGTGGTGTCGGCAGCGATTATCGTTGTTGGCATCTGGGCTTTTTACTTTTTCGCCGGCTATTCGCTACTGCTTCGCGTCATCGGCCTTTTGGCTTTGGCGGGTGGCTCTGCGGCTATAGCGCTAACAACGCAGCCTGGTAGGCAACTTTGGCGCTTCGCGACCGACTCGCGTATGGAGGTACGCAAAGTCGTCTGGCCCACACGGCAGGAGACGATACAAACCACGCTGATCGTCATGGTCATGGTGCTTATCCTCGGCATCCTGTTGTGGCTCTTCGATATGGTGCTAATGTCGATCTTGCGTTTCCTAACCGGCCAAGGGGGCTGACGGTGGCAAAGCGTTGGTATGTCATCCATGCGTTCTCGGGTTTCGAGGGCCACGTTCAGCGATCACTTCATGAGCGTATCGCTCGGGCCGGTATGGAAGACGAGTTCGGGGACATTCTGGTGCCCACCGAGGAGGTCGTCGAGATTCGCAACGGTCAGCAGCGTAAGAGCGAGCGAAAGTTCTTTCCTGGCTACGTTTTGATCAACATGGAGATGACGGACGAGACCTGGCATCTGGTCAAGGGTGTGCCGAAGGTGATGGGCTTTATCGGTGGCAAGGGCGATCGTCCAGCGCCGATCCCTGACTCTCAGGCGGAAGCAATCCTTCGTCGAGTTCAGGATGGCGTCGAAAAGCCGCGGCCCAAGGTCTTGTACGAGCCTGGCGAGGTGGTGCGCGTTACCGACGGCCCATTTACGGATTTCAACGGCGTCGTCGAAGAGGTCGACTACGACAAGAGCCGAGTCAAGGTTTCCGTATTGATATTCGGTCGTTCGACGCCGGTTGATCTTGAGTTTGCTCAGGTCGAGAAAGGCTAAGCGCTGCAACCGAAGCAGTTTTCTCCCGGCAGCGAATTCGCTGTGACACATTGCGGTGTTGGTGACTCTATTCGACAGAATTGGGGTCGCGACTGCCGCTGATCAGTCGGTGTTCTCGCCGACGTCGTGCCGCAGGGCACGAAGAAACAATCGGGGAGCCGGGCCCTACCGCCGGCGTCTGCACCCGACGGAGTAAGAAATGGCGAAGAAAGTTACCGCCTACATCAAGTTGCAGGTTAAAGCAGGCGAGGCCAATCCGAGCCCGCCTGTCGGTCCGGCGCTTGGTCAACACGGCGTCAACATCATGGAGTTCTGCAAGGCGTTCAACGCCAAGACGCAGGAACTCGAGAAGGGTCTGCCCACCCCGGTGGTCATCACTGTCTACTCCGATCGCAGCTTTACCTTCATCACCAAGACCCCGCCTGCGGGGATCCTGTTAAAGAAGGCTGCTGGCGTCGCCAAGGGAAGCAGCACGCCTAATACCGCCAAGGTTGGCACCGTAACACGAGCCCAGCTTGAAGAGATCGCCAACACGAAGATGCCGGATCTGACGGCGGCCGATATGGATGCCGCGGTGCGCACCATCGCCGGCAGTGCCCGCGCCATGGGTTTGACTGTCGAGGGGGTGGAATAGTGGCCAAGCTGAGCAAACGCCTGAAGATGATCCGTGATCGCGTCGACCCGGGTACGGTGTATGGCGCCGACGATGCCTTCACGCTCCTTAAGGAGTTGTCGAGCGTGAAGTTTGTTGAGAACGTCGACGTCGCGGTTAATCTCGGTGTCGATCCCCGTAAGTCCGATCAGGTCGTTCGCGGCTCGACCGTCCTCCCGCACGGCATTGGCAAAGAAGTCCGTGTCGCGGTCTTCACGCAAGGCGCGAACGCTGATGCAGCGACCGAGGCTGGTGCCGATCGCGTCGGTATGGACGATCTCGCCGAAGAAATGAAAGGTGGCAATCTGAATTTCGATGTCGTTATCGCTTCCCCGGATGCGATGCGCGTCGTCGGACAGCTCGGAAAGTTGCTTGGCCCTCGCGGCCTCATGCCAAACCCGAAGGTGGGCACCGTGACGCCCAATGTCGCCGAGGCGGTCAACAACGCCAAGGCGGGGCAGGTACGCTACCGCACCGACAAGGCCGGCATTATCCACTGTCCGCTCGGCAAGATTGATTTCGAGGCACAGAAGCTGCGCGAGAACCTCGAGATGCTATTGGTGAACCTCAATAAGGGGAAGCCAAGCGCAGCCAAGGGCATCTATATGCAAAAGGTGACGATCTCGTCGACCATGGGGCCTGGCCTGACGATCGATCATTCCGCGCTCGAGCTTTAGGCGAGAGCAAGAGTACGTCGGCACCAACGCGGTGACCGGCATCGACTTTGGGGCGCTGGCCGAAAGGCCGAGGTCCGTCAAAGACCGCAGGTGCCGCGCTGTCGGGCAGGAACACCCGGCCGCGCGGCTTAATCGGACGCCTGCGTAGATGGTGCCCTCGAATCAGGTGGCCGGTCGATACGGCTCCTGGTGACAGGCACAAGTTCCGACTCCGACGCAATGGATGCGGCAGGATCGGTTTCTAGCGGGGCTCGGGCTCCGCTGTGATCTGTGATCAGGAGGTGACGATTGTGGCACTGACATTCGCCCAGAAAGAAGTCATCGTCGCCGAAGTCTCGGAAGTTGCGAAGAGTGCGTACTCGGCCATTGGCGCCGAGTACCGCGGGCTGACCGTGGCGCAGATGACCGCTCTGCGTGTACAGGCACGCCAAGCTGGAGTCTACGTTCGGGTCGTCAAGAACACGCTCGCCAAGCGTGCACTGGCCGACACGGAGTTTGCCTGTCTGGCAGGCGAACTCACAGGGCCGCTGTTGCTGGCCTTTGGGCGTGACGATCCGGGCTCGGCCGCGCGTGTGGCTCAAACGTTCGCAAAAGAGCATGAGAAGTTCCAGGTGCGTGTAATCGCGCTGTCGGGGCAACTGCTTCCGGCATCGGAACTCGCCAAGGTCGCAAAGATGCCGACCTATGATGAGGCCATAAGCATGCTCATGTCCGTGATGAAGGCGCCGATACAGAAACTAACGACGACGCTGAATGAGGTGCCCAGCAAGCTGGTGCGCACCGTCGCAGCCGTTCGTGACGCGAAAGAGGCCGCATAGGGGTTCCGCCCCGAACCGGCGACCTAGTCGCGTTGAATCGAGCGACTATTCAACCAAATTTAGTAATTAGGAGAAACCAATGGCTGTTTCCAAAGACGAAATCCTGGAAGCCATCGCCAGCATGACCGTGATGGAGGTCGTCGACCTCATTAGCGCGATGGAAGAAAAGTTCGGTGTCACCGCCGCCGCCGCCGTTGCCGCCGCACCGGCTGCCGGTGCTGGTGGTGAGGCCGCCGCCGCCGAAGAGCAGACGGAATTTGACGTGGTGCTCGCGTCCTTTGGTGCCAACAAGGTTGCGGTCATCAAGGCCGTTCGCGCGCTGACCGGTCTTGGCCTGAAGGAAGCGAAAGACGCCGTCGAAGGCGCACCGAATACGCTTAAGGAAGCCGTGTCTAAGGATGAGGCTGAAGAGGCCAAGAAGGCGCTGGAAGAGGCGGGCGCGACCGTCGAAGTCAAATAGGACCGTCATTGCCTCAGCGCCCATTCCAGCGCTGTTGAGGCTGGCGGCCCAGAGCCGCCGGCCTTTTGCCGTTTACGTGACCGGGAAATTCCGCACCGACGCCGAGATACCCGCCACCGCCGGTGCCCGGGTCCCTGACCCGAACGCAGATCAATTATGAGGGAAGGCAGCATGGCCTATTCGTTCACCGAAAAGAAGCGCATCCGCAAGAACTTCGGCAAGCGCCCGGGCCTCGTGGAGGTGCCGTTCCTGCTGGCGACGCAGATCGATTCCTATCGGAATTTTCTGCAGATCGACAGCAAGCCGAAAAAGCGCGACGACGTCGGTCTCCATGCCGCCTTCAAATCGGTCCTTCCGATCGAGAGTTATTCCGGCAACGCGGTGCTTGAGTACGTCAGCTATCGCCTTGGTGAGCCGGCGTTCGACGTTCGGGAATGCCATTTGCGTGGGGCGACCTATGCGGCGCCGCTTCGCGTATTGCTGCGCCTGGTGATCTACGATAAGGAAGCGCCCGCGGGCAGCAAGGTCGTTAAGGACGTGAAGGAGCAAGAGGTCTACATGGGCGATCTGCCTCTGATGACCGAGACTGGCACCTTCATCATTAATGGCACGGAGCGCGTCATTGTTTCGCAATTGCACCGCTCGCCCGGCGTTTTCTTCGACCACGACAAGGGCAAGACGCACTCGTCCGGCAAGCTGTTGTTCTCCGCGCGTGTGATTCCCTATCGCGGCTCTTGGCTCGATTTCGAATTCGATCCCAAGGATAACGTCTACGTGCGCATCGATCGGCGTCGCAAATTGCCCGCTACCGTCTTACTGCGGGCGTTGGGTTACAACACGGACGATATTCTGTCGCACTTCTTCGATACCGACACCTTCCATATGGATGACGCGCTGGAACTCGACCTAGTACCGGAGCGTCTGCGCGGTGAGACCGTGAACTTTGAGGTCAAGATCGACGACGAAGTGCTGGTCGAGTCCGGTCGCCGCGTCACCGCTCGGCATATCCGTGAGCTGCAGAAGGCCGGCGTTGAGCGTCTGGTCGTCCCTGATGAATTTCTGATTGGCCGAACGTTGGCACACACGCAGGTCGATACCGAGACCGGGGAGATCATCGCCGAGGCCAATAGCGAGATTACTGAAGAGGTGCTCGCCCTGCTCCGGGAAAAAGGCGTGGATCGCCTCGAGACCTTGTTCGTTAACGACCTCGACCACGGTCCCTATTTGTCCGAGACACTGCGAATTGATCATACGACCAACGAGCTGGAGGCGCAGGTTGAGATCTATCGGATGATGCGCCCCGGCGAGCCGCCCACCAAGGAGGCGGCTCAAAATCTGTTTCACAACCTATTCTTCACGCCGGACCGCTATGACCTGTCGGCGGTCGGTCGGATGAAATTCAATCGCCGCCTTGCACGGGAAGCGACCGAGGGCCCTGGCATCCTTTACGACGGACGATACTTCGGCGGTCGCAACGACGCATTTTCCAAGACATTGCATGCCGAACACGCTGAGGCCTCGGATATTGTTGATGCGCTGCGGGTGCTGATCGAATTGCGCAATGGGCGCGGTACCGTCGACGACATCGATCACCTTGGAAACCGCCGCATCCGCTGCGTTGGGGAAATGGCCGAGAACCAGTTCCGCGTGGGTTTGGTGCGTGTTGAGCGTGCCGTGAAAGAGCGGCTGTCGTTAGCGGAGTCCGAGGGCCTGATGCCCCAGGAGCTGATCAATGCTAAGCCGGTGTCGGCGGCGATCAAGGAATTCTTCGGGTCCAGCCAGCTATCGCAATTCATGGATCAGAACAATCCGTTGTCGGAGGTTACGCACAAGCGGCGTGTTTCGGCCCTTGGCCCCGGCGGGCTCGCGCGCGAACGCGCAGGCTTCGAAGTGCGTGACGTGCATCCGACACATTACGGCCGAGTCTGCCCAATCGAGACGCCCGAAGGTCCGAACATCGGTCTGATCAATTCGTTGGCTGTTTATGCCCGGACCAACAAATACGGCTTTCTTGAGACGCCGTATCGACGTGTCGTCGAAGGCAAGGTCACTTCCGAGATCGATCACCTGTCGGCGATCGAAGAAGGGGGATACGTCATCGCGCAGGCGAATGCCACGTTGGACGACGACGGCAATCTTAGCGACGCGCTCGTATCCTGCAGGCACATGAACGAATTCACGATGAAGGCGCCCGAAGAGGTCCAATACATGGATGTCTCACCGCGACAGATCGTTTCGGTCGCGGCATCGTTGATCCCGTTCCTCGAGCACGATGACGCGAACCGTGCGTTGATGGGGTCCAATATGCAGCGTCAGGCCGTGCCGACGCTGCGGGCGGAGAAACCTCTGGTTGGCACCGGCATGGAGCGCGTCGTCGCCAAGGACTCGGGCGTCGTCGTCTGGGCACGCCGCGGTGGTGTTGTCGATTCGGTGGACGCTGCACGCATTGTCGTGCGCGTCAACGATGACGAGACCGAGGCCGGCGAGCCGGGTGTCGACATCTACAACCTGACCAAGTACACCCGCTCCAACCAGAACACCTGTATCAATCAGCGGCCGCTGGTCAGTCCCGGTGACCTCATCGCCCGCAACGACGTGCTTGCCGACGGTCCGTCCACCGACATGGGGGAACTGGCCCTGGGTCAGAACCTACGCGTGGCCTTCATGCCCTGGAATGGCTACAACTTTGAGGACTCGATCCTGGTCTCCGAGCGCGTGGTCCAGGAAGACCGCTTCACGAGCATCCATATCGAAGAGCTCACCTGTCTTGCACGCGACACGAAGCTGGGCCCTGAGGAGATCAGCGGCGATATCCCCAATGTCGGCGAGGCGGCCCTCGCGAAGCTGGACGAGTCCGGAATCGTTTACATCGGCGCAGAAGTGCGTGACGGCGACATCCTCGTCGGCAAGGTCACGCCCAAGGGCGAGACCCAGCTGACACCGGAAGAAAAATTGCTGCGTGCGATCTTTGGCGAAAAGGCGTCCGACGTGAAGGACACCTCGTTGCGATTGCCCTCGGGCATGGCCGGGACCGTTGTAGACGTGCAGGTGTTCACGCGTGACGGGGTGGAAAAGGACAAGCGTGCGTTACAGATCGAGGAATTGGAGCTCGAGCGGGTGCGCAAGGACCTTGCGGATCAGCAGCGCATCATGGAAAAGGACACCTTCCAGCGTATGGAGAAGATGCTCATCGGCAAGATCGCCGACGGCGGGCCGGGTGGGCTTAAGGCAGGAGCGGAGATCACCAGCGAATACCTCGGCGAGCTGGGTGGCAAGAGCGGTCATGACAAGTGGCTGGAGATCCGCCTGCGCAGCGAGGAGGCGGCCAGTCAACTGGAAGCTATCGCTAACCAGATCAAACTGCAGCGCGAGGAGTTTCGTGACCGCTTCGAGGTCAAGAAACGCAAGATCACCCAGGGCGACGAGCTCGCGCCCGGGGTGCTGAAGATGGTCAAGACCTATGTTGCGGTGAAGCGGCGCGTGCAGCCGGGCGACAAGATGGCTGGCCGCCACGGTAACAAGGGTGTCATTTCGCGTGTCGTGCCGGTCGAGGACATGCCCTTCAGCGCCGATGGCGAACCGGTCGACATCGTCCTGAATCCGCTCGGTGTCCCCTCACGCATGAATGTCGGTCAGGTGCTGGAGACGCACCTCGGTTGGGCTGCCAAGGGACTGGGTCATCGCATCGACGCCATGCTACGGGCTCAGTCGGGTGTTGCCGAAATGCGGTCTTTCCTCGGCGAGGTTTACAACACCAGTGGCAAAGAGGAGCAGCTCGACGACCTCGGCGACGAGGAAATTCTGGAGCTGGCCGCCAATCTGCGTGGTGGCGTGCCTTTGGCTACGCCAGTGTTCGATGGTGCAACCGAGGACGAGATCCGTCAGATGTTGCGTCTCGGTGGCCTGTCGGAAACGGGTCAGACGCCGCTGTTCGACGGACGCACCGGTGACGCCTTTGAGCGGCCGGTCACGGTCGGATACATGTACATGCTGAAGCTGAATCATCTGGTCGACGACAAGATGCATGCGCGCTCCACTGGCCCCTACAGTCTGGTGACGCAGCAGCCACTCGGCGGCAAGGCCCAGTTTGGCGGTCAGCGTTTCGGCGAGATGGAGGTCTGGGCGCTCGAGGCCTATGGTGCCGCCTACACACTCCAGGAGATGTTGACGGTCAAGTCCGACGATGTGAACGGTCGCACCAAGATGTACAAGAACATCGTCGACGGCGATCACCGGATGGAGGCCGGTATGCCGGAGTCTTTTAACGTGCTGGTCAAGGAGATCCGCTCGCTCGGGATCAATATCGAGCTGGAGCAGGACTGAAGCGCGTTGGGCGCGGGGCGGGTTTCAGGTCCGATCCCGCGTCATCCGACAGCCCGTCACCTCGAATTCAGGCCCTCGGCCCTTGGCCCTCGGCGCTCTCTTACTAAGGAGATAAGGTCTTGAAAGATCTACTCAGAATCATCAAGCAGCAGGGTCAAGTCCTGGAGTTCGACGCCATCCGCATTGGCCTGGCGTCGCCGGAGATGATCCGCTCCTGGTCTTATGGCGAGGTCAAGAAACCGGAGACCATCAACTACCGTACCTTCAAGCCGGAGCGGGACGGTCTGTTCTGCGCCAAGATTTTTGGTCCGGTCAGCGACTACGAGTGCCTCTGTGGCAAGTACAAACGCCTCAAGCATCGCGGCGTCGTCTGTGAGAAGTGCGGCGTCGAGGTCACGTTGGCGAAGGTGCGCCGGGAGCGCATGGGCCACATCGACCTGGCGAGCCCCGTGGCGCACATCTGGTTCCTGAAGTCGCTGCCGTCACGTATCGGTCTGCTGCTGGACATGACTCTGCGGGACATCGAGCGCGTGCTCTACTTCGAGTCCTTCGTCGTGGTCGACCCCGGGATGACCGACCTGGAGCGCAATCAACTCTTGACCGACGACCAATACCTGGAGGCGTTGGAGGCAAACGGTGACGAGTTTGACGCGCGGATGGGCGCGGAGGCGGTGTTTGAACTGCTGCGCACCATCGACCTTGATGCCGAGGTGCGCAAGATGCGCGAGGACATCGAAGCCACGAACTCCGAGACCAAGATCAAGAAGCTGTCCAAGCGGCTGAAACTGATCGAGTCGTTGCAGGCGTCCGGCAACCGTCCGGAGTGGATGATCCTGACCGTGCTGCCTGTGCTCCCGCCGGAGCTGCGTCCGCTGGTGCCACTCGACGGTGGACGTTTTGCCACCTCCGACCTCAATGATCTGTATCGTCGAGTGATCAACCGCAACAATCGTCTGAAGCGGCTGCTCGATCTGATTGCCCCGGACATCATCGTGCGCAACGAGAAGCGCATGTTGCAGGAGTCGGTGGACGCGCTGCTCGACAATGGCCGCCGCGGACGCGCCATTACCGGTACCAACAAGCGCCCACTGAAGTCCCTGGCGGATATGATCAAGGGCAAGCAGGGACGTTTCCGCCAGAACCTGCTCGGCAAGCGCGTCGACTACTCCGGTCGGTCAGTGATCGTCGTCGGTCCGACATTGATGTTGCACCAGTGCGGTCTGCCCAAGCGCATGGCGCTGGAGCTGTTCAAGCCGTTCATCTTCAGCAAGCTGCAGAGCCGCGGTCTGGCCGCGACCATCAAAGCCGCAAAAAAGATGGTCGAGCGTGGTACGCCGGAGGTCTGGGACATCCTCGAAGAGGTTATCCGCGAGCATCCGGTGATGCTGAACCGGGCGCCGACGCTGCACCGACTCGGCATCCAGGCCTTTGAGCCGGTCCTCATCGAGGGCAAGGCGATCCAGCTGCATCCGCTGGTCTGCACCGCCTTCAACGCCGATTTCGACGGCGACCAGATGGCGGTTCACGTGCCGCTGTCGATTGAAGCACAGCTCGAGGCCCGTGCCTTGATGATGTCGTCCAACAACATCCTGTCGCCCGCCAACGGCGAGCCCATTATCGTACCGTCGCAGGACGTGGTGCTGGGGCTCTATTACATGACCCGTGACCGCGTCAACGCCAAGGGCGAAGGCTTGGTGCTGTCCGGCATCGAAGAGGCGCGGCGTGCCTACGAGACCGGTCATGCTGATCTGCATGCCAAGGTCAAGATGCGCATCCGCGAGGTGATTCGCGGCGAAGACGGCGAAAGCGAAGAGCGTTCGGGTATCCGTGAGACCACCGTCGGTCGCGCGATGGTTTGGGAGATCGTGCCCGAGGGCTTGCCCTTCGATATGGTCAATCGTGCGCTGGGGAAAAAGGCGATCTCCCGCCTGATCAACCACTGCTATCGCATCCTCGGCCTCAAAGACACCGTGGTGTTCGCCGATCAGATCATGTATCTCGGTTTCCGCATGGCGACCCGCGCCGGTGTCTCCATTGGTTTGGAGGACATGGAGGTTCCGGGCCAGAAGGTCGAGATCCTCGCTCGTGCTGAGGATGAGGTGCGCGAGATCGAGGACCAGTACACGCAAGGTCTGGTGACGAACGGCGAGCGCTACAACAAGGTCGTCGATATCTGGTCGCGCACCAACGATCAGGTGGCCAAGTCGATGATGCGCAAGCTCGGCAAGGACACTGTGCTCGATCGCGACGGCAAGGAAGCTGAGCAGGACTCGTTCAATTCCATTTATATGATGGCTGATTCCGGTGCCCGCGGCTCGGCTGCTCAGATTCGCCAGCTTGCCGGTATGCGCGGCCTGATGGCCAAGCCGGACGGCTCCATCATCGAGACACCCATCACAGCAAACTTCCGCGAGGGTCTCAACGTCATCCAGTACTTCATCTCCACCCACGGTGCCCGCAAGGGTCTCGCGGACACGGCGCTGAAGACCGCCAACTCGGGGTATCTGACCCGGCGCCTGGTCGACGTCGCCCAGGACATGGTCGTTCTGACCGTGGACTGCGAAACGGAGAACGGGCTCAAGATGACACCGATCATTGAAGGCGGCGATGTGGTCGAGCCGCTGCGCGAGCGGATTCTCGGCCGCGTGACGGCCGAGGACCTCCATAAGCCGGGTACCGACGATGTCATTTGTGAGGCCGGTACGTTGCTGGATGAGGGCTGGGTTGCGCAGCTCGAGACGATCGGCATCGATCAGTTGATGGTCCGCTCTCCGATCACCTGCGAGGCGCGCGTGGGCGTCTGCGCCCAATGTTACGGGCGCGATCTGGCGCGTGGTCATCGCGTCAATCAAGGTGAGTCTGTCGGTGTCATCGCTGCTCAGTCCATCGGTGAGCCCGGCACGCAGCTGACTATGCGCACCTTCCACATCGGCGGTGCCGCTTCGCGGGCCGCTGCGATCAGTAACGTACAGGTCAAGGCTGGCGGCACCATTCGCCTGCACAACATCAAGACCGTCCGCCATCACAGCGGCAATCTGGTCGCCGTGTCCCGTTCTGGCGAACTCACCGTCAGTGACGACAAGGGTCTGGAAAAGGAACGCTACAAGATACCTTATGGTGCGACGGTAGCGGCCAACGACGGCGACGCCGTCGAGGGCGGAGCAATCGTCGCCAACTGGGATCCGCACACCCACCCGGTGGTCACCGAAGTGGCCGGCAAGCTGCGCTTCGAGGACTTTATCGACGGGGTCACGGTGCAGAGCAAAACCGATGATGTCACGGGTCTGGCGTCGGTGGAAATCATGGACCCGAAACAGCGCCCAAGTGCCGGCAAAGACTTGCGACCGATGGTTATGCTGCTGGACGAGAATGGCGAGGAGCTCAAGCTGGTCGGTACGGATCTGCCCGCTCGCTACTTCCTTCCGGCCGGCGCGATTGTCACGGTCGCAGACGGCGGCGATGTCGGCGTTGGAGACATCTTGGCGCGCATTCCACAGGAGTCCTCCAAGACGCGCGACATCACCGGTGGTCTGCCCCGCGTCGCGGATCTGTTCGAAGCGCGGAAGCCCAAGGAACAGGCGTTGTTGGCCGAGGCGACGGGTACCGTCAGTTTCGGCAAGGACACCAAGGGCAAGCAGCGTCTTGTCATCACCACCGACGACGGCGAGACGGTTGAGGAACTGATCCCGAAATGGCGCCATGTCAGCGTGTTCGAGGGTGAGCGCGTCGAGCGGGGGGAGGTCATCTCCGAGGGCGAGCTCAACTCTCACGACATCCTGCGTCTGAAGGGCGTGACGGCTCTGGCCGAGTATTTGGTCAAGGAGATCCAGGATGTCTATCGTCTTCAGGGCGTGAAGATCAACGACAAGCACATCGAGGTCATCGTCCGTCAGATGTTGCGTAAGGTCGAGATCACCAACGCCGGTGACACGCGTCTGTTGCGCGGCGAGCAGGTCGATCAGTCGATGCTGATGCTGGAGAACGAGCGCGTCCTCGCTGAGGATAAGCATCCGGCCCTGTTCGAGCCTTTGCTGCTCGGGATCACCAAGGCATCATTGGCTACGGAGTCCTTCATCTCGGCGGCCTCTTTCCAGGAGACGACGCGCGTCCTGACCGAGGCCGCGGTGCGTGGGTCCCATGATGGCCTTAACGGCCTCAAGGAGAACGTGATCGTTGGGCGCCTGATACCGGCGGGTACGGGGCTCGCGTATCACAAGGAACGTCGTCGTCGGCGCCACGCCGAGATGGTTGGTGACAGCGATGAACGCATGGAGATGGCGGCCGAGGATCTGGAGCAAGCGCTGAAGCAGGCCTTGAATACCTCTGAGTCCGACGCCGAGTAATACGCATTTCCCGCGGGCTCAGCCCGTTGATCCTGCCTGATTTTGATGCTGCATCTTTCGGTCTGTTGACAGCGTAGCGCAGCACAAATATACTTCTCGTCTTAGCTCGCCGGCCCTTGTCGCCGGCACGCTTTTTTTAAGGCCGGCCCCGCAAGGCGCCGGCCTTCACAGTAGCCGCTTACCTACGTCGAATTCTGCGCCTGCATTGCCGGCCGGTCCGGTCAGCAATCGTGTGGGATAGGTCAGTATCGTCTTTTGTTTGTTCGGTGTTGAGTTGCGCGAAGCGCGCCGTTGGAGTTTGTCATGGCGACAATCAATCAGTTGGTTCGGAATCCGCGCAAGCGGAAGACCGTCAAGAGCAACGTGCCGGCTCTCGAGAGCTGCCCGCAAAAACGTGGCGTGTGCACGCGTGTCTACACCACGACGCCGAAGAAGCCGAACTCGGCTCTTAGGAAAGTCGCCCGCGTGCGTCTGACGAACGGCTTCGAGGTCGCTTCCTATATCGGGGGCGAGGGTCACAACCTCCAGGAACACTCCGTGGTCCTGATTCGCGGTGGCCGAGTCAAGGACCTGCCCGGTGTTCGTTATCACACGGTGCGCGGCACTCTGGATACGTCCGGTGTGGAAAAGCGGCGTAAGGGTCGCTCCAAGTACGGCGCCAAGCGTCCCAAAGGCTGACGCCCATTGCGTACGCTCAACCCAACGTTATTGCCTCGTTCAGGAAGTCGGAGCTCAGAAGATGCCAAGAAGACGCGTTGTCGCCCGTCGCCAGATCCTCCCGGATCCGAAGCACGGCAGCGAGTTGCTCGCCAAATTCATCAACATGTTGATGGAGGACGGCAAGAAGTCAGTCGCCGAGCGGATTATGTATGTGGCGCTGGATCAGGTTGCCGAGAAAAAGGGTAACGACCCGGTCGAGTGGCTGGAGCAGGCCATGGAAAACGTACGGCCCATGGTCGAGGTCAAATCGCGTCGTGTTGGTGGTGCCACCTATCAGGTGCCCATCGAGGTACGTCCTTCCCGCCGCAACACGCTGGCCATGCGCTGGCTGATCGATGCCGCGCGCAAGCGCTCCGAGAAATCCATGGCCCTGCGTCTTGCCGGCGAGTTCATGGATGCTGGCGATGCGCGTGGTTCGGCGGTCAAGAAGAAGGAAGACACGCATCGGATGGCCGAGGCCAACAAGGCGTTCTCGCACTACCGCTGGTAGGCGTGATGTCCGAGTCCCGCATGCCGGGATTTGGTCGGCAGCTCAACTGACTAGAAGCACAACGGTAACAAAGGCGGATACAGTCGTGGCACGTAGCACACCACTCGATCGGTATCGGAATCTCGGCATCATGGCGCACATTGATGCCGGGAAGACTACCACCACCGAACGCATTCTGTTCTACACCGGTTTGTCCCACAAAATCGGTGAGGTGCATGATGGTGCCGCGACCATGGACTGGATGGAGCAGGAGCAGGAGCGCGGGATTACCATCACGTCTGCTGCCACGACCTGCTTTTGGCAAGGTATGGACAAGCAGTTCCCCGAGCATCGCATCAACATTATCGATACCCCGGGGCACGTCGACTTCACGATCGAGGTTGAGCGTTCGCTGCGCGTACTTGATGGCGCGTGCGCGGTCTTTTGTGCCGTCGGCGGCGTCGAGCCCCAGTCGGAGACAGTGTGGAGGCAGGCTGACAAGTACGGCGTTCCGCGTCTCGCGTTCGTCAATAAGATGGATCGCATGGGTGCGAATTTCCTGCGTGTCGTCGAGCAGGTCAAGGACCGTCTCGGTGGTCAGGCGGTTCCGATTCAGCTGCCGATTGGCGCTGAAGAAGACTTCGCTGGTGTTGTCGACCTCGTGCGTATGAAGGCCATCTACTGGGACGACGACTCCAAGGGGATGACCTATGAGGCGCGCGATATTCCGGAGGATATGGCCGATCTCTGCGCTGAATGGCGCGAAAGGCTCGTCGAGGCCGCCGCCGATGCCACCGAAGAGATGATGGATCAGTACCTTGAAGAGGGCGATCTATCGAACGACGACATTAAGAAGGGCTTGCGGATTCGGACGCTGAGGAGCGAGATCGTTCCGATGCTGTGCGGTTCCGCTTTCAAGAACAAGGGCGTTCAGGCAATGCTGGACGCGGTGATCGAGTATATGCCGGCACCTCCGGACGTGCCCGCGATCCAGGGTGTGCTCGACGATGCGGCGGAGACGGTTGAAGAACGTCCGTCCAAGGACGAGGCGCCTTTCGCCGCACTCGCCTTTAAGATCGCGACTGACCCCTATGTCGGTACGCTGACTTTTTTCCGGGTGTACTCCGGTGTGCTGAATTCCGGTGACACAGTGCTGAATCCGGTCAAGAGCAAGAAGGAGCGGGTCGGGCGCATCCTTCAAATGCATTCGAATGACCGAAAAGAGATCAAAGAGGTCCGCGCCGGAGACATTGCTGCGGCGGTCGGTCTGAAGGATGTCACAACCGGCGACACGCTTTGCGCCCTTGACAAGCCGATCACGTTGGAGCGCATGGAATTTCCGGAGCCGGTCATCTCTGTCGCGGTGGAGCCGAAGACTAAGTCTGACCAGGAAAAGATGGGCGTGGCGCTGTCCAAGCTTGCCCAGGAGGACCCGTCTTTCCGTGTGCGGTCCGATGAGGAATCCGGTCAGACCATCATCTCAGGCATGGGTGAACTGCATCTGGAGATCATTGTCGACCGCATGAAGCGTGAGTTCAGTGTCGAGGCCAATGTCGGTGCCCCTCAAGTCAGTTATCGCGAGACCATCCGCAACAAGATCGAGCAGGAAACGAAGTTTGCTCGTCAGTCCGGTGGTCGCGGTCAATATGGCCACGTCTACCTGCGTATCGAACCCCAGGAAGCCGGCACCGGTTACGAATTCGTCAACTCAATCGTTGGTGGTGCGATTCCCAAGGAATATATCCCGGCTGTTGACAAGGGCATCCAGGAGGCGATGACAAACGGCATACTGGCGGGTTTCCCCATGGTCGATATCAAGGTCACCCTCTATGACGGGTCCTACCATGAGGTGGACTCCAGCGAAATGGCATTCAAGATCGCGGGCTCCATGGGACTCAAGGAAGGTGCGGCTCGGGCCAAGCCGGTGCTCCTTGAGCCAATCATGAAGGTCGAGGTGGTTACTCCGGAGGAGAACATGGGTGACGTCATGGGCGACCTGAACAGTCGTCGCGGCATGATCCAGGGCATGGAAGACGCTCCGTCGGGCAAGATCATTCGGGCCGAGGTGCCGCTGGCGTCGATGTTCGGTTACGCGACCGACTTGCGCTCCGCAACGCAGGGCCGCGCCACCTACAGCATGGAATTCGCGAAATATAACGAGGTTCCGGCCAGCATCGCCGAAGCCGTCGCCAAGAAACAATAGCTGTCCCAGTTAAGAGGTCCTGAGTCGAGGATAACAGGTCATGTCCAAAGCAAAATTCGAACGCAACAAGCCGCACGTCAACGTTGGTACGATTGGTCACGTTGATCATGGCAAGACGACCCTGACGGCGGCGATCACGGTGCACCAGGCGAAAAAGTTTGGCGGCG
>JBATTL010000012.1:0-5013 GCA_049670525.1 Thiohalocapsa sp.
TTCTCAGGCGCCTTAGCGGTTGAGAGTGAAGGAAGGCGGGAAACGCCAAATCACTTGGGCCGCGCGTTTTCTGTGGTGCTTGCCGGCTCGGGTAATCGATAAATCAGTCCGTTCGGAGCGCTAGCTGTTCAACGCTCAATCGCCCAATGGAAAGATCCTACCGCCTCATCATCTCCTGCCCCGATCAGGTCGGTATTGTCGCCGCGGTCAGTGACTTCATCGCCAACCATCAGGGATGGATCACCGAGGCGCACCACTATACTGACCCCGCGAGCCAATGGTTCTTCATGCGCTATGTCGTGCGCGCCAGCTCGCTGCCGTTCGGGTTGCCGGAATTTCGCGAGCTATTCAGCCCGATCGCCGAGCGCTTTGCCATGCGCTGGTATCTTGCGGACACCGGAGTCAACAAACGGGTTGTGCTCATGGCCAGCAAGCAGGCCCACTGCTTGTCCGATCTGCTCTATCGCTGGCGCAGCGGCGAACTCGCCTTCGATATCCCCTGCGTGCTCTCGAATCACGACGAGTTACGCAGCTACGTCGAATGGCACGACATCCCGTATCACCACCTACCGGTCGACACGGCGGACAAGACACCCCACTTCGCTGCCGTCGGGCGCGCCATGGAGACCGCTCGAGCAGACACCATCGTACTCGCCCGCTATATGCAGATTCTGCCGCCCGACCTGTGCGATCTGTATCCGGGCCGGATCATCAATATCCACCATAGTTTCCTGCCGTCGTTCGTTGGTGCGAGGCCCTACCATCAGGCTTCCGAGCGCGGGGTAAAACTAATCGGCGCTACTTGCCACTACGTTACAAGCGAGTTGGACGCTGGCCCGATCATCGAGCAGGACGTGGTGCGGGTGAACCACCACAACACCGTCGACGACATGGTGCGTTTGGGCAAGGACGTCGAGAAGACCGTGCTTGCCCGCGGCTTGCGCTACCACCTGGAAGACCGGGTGCTGATGCACGGCAACAAGACCATTGTCTTTTCTTAGGCGACTGCCGGAGATTCTCGTACCAGCATGATGCAGGATGAGGTTCGCCTTCAAGGAGCACCCGCAGTCGGAGGCTCGGTTCATGGTTCGCCATCGCGATCGTGCTGCCCTTCACGCCGACATTGCGTTGACCTGAACGGCGACGTTCAGTACCGGCGTTTGGCCAGCCGGACCCAAGTAGCTGCCGGCAACCGGCGGCACCGATTCGGGATGGCGCGCCACCGCAACCGCGATGTGTCTGTTGCCTGTGACCTCGCCGCTGGTCGGATCGAAACCCTTCCAGCCCGCTCCAGGTAGGTAGGCTTCTGCCCAGGCATGGGTTGAGGCGCCGCCAACCTCGGTGGCCGGGGCGAACAGGTAGCCGCTGACGAAACGGCTGGCCAACCCCATGTGTCGGCAGGCCTCCATAAAAAGGGCCGCAAAATCGCGACAGGAGCCGCTGTTGCTCGAGAGGGTCAGCTTCGGCGCCTGCACGCCCGGTTCCTCGCGCATCTGATAGAAGAAACTGCCAGCGATCTGCCGGTTCATGCGGTCCAGCAATGCGAAGGTCTCCATCGGTTGCAGCAGCCCCAGCCCGTCTAACCAGAGCCTCACCGCGTTCTGGTCCTCCGGATAGACCGGCTGCTCAAAGGGAGCCAGTTCCGCATGCTCGTCCGGGGCATAGTCGAAGGGATGCATGACCGCATAGTCGTCGACCAGGAAGTCGAACGGGTTCTCCTCGTAGTGTTGGATGACAACGTTACTGGAGACGCGCACGCGATCAGACGGCTCGGCGAAGCTCACCATTGCCATCGAGTTGTCCAGCACGTCTCGTTTCCATTGGAGCGTGTGGGCAGGGCTGATCTCCAGCACCGAAGACTCGATGCGCACATTGTGGTTCTCGCGCGGGCGCAGCAGCAATCGGTGCGGCAGCAGCGAGACGCTGCTGGGAAACAGATACTCGGTCACATGTCTGATATTGATGCGTCGCATGGCGTAGATGCCCTGTCTCACGTGAACCCGCTACCTCGAACCCGCTACATCCCGCCATCTCCGAGCGCGAAACGCTTGGAAACGAGGGAAAGCAGCAACCGCCGACTGCTCAGATTGGGCGTTCTCCGTGCCGATTATCTTCCAAGATGGGCAATCAATCAGCGCTTCCCGCGGCGGAGCTGAATCGCCGAATGCTGAGCTTACACCGAGTACATGTGAATCGACCGCATCGTCTCTGTGGGCATCTGCGAAACCGGCACCTCCGAGTGGGCCACGCCGACTGCCCGTTTCGCCCCAAGTCTTTTTTTTAGTTCCTGGTAAGCGACCCACTGAAGACCGATGCCTCGCCCGCCACGCGGGCCAGGCCATCGGAGCGGCAAGTCCCGCGGGAGTTGCCGACGAATGGCGGAGAGAGTCCGGCGCAATGCCTGGCTCCCTCCGCCATTGAGCTTTTTTTGGCGATTTGGGAATCCGAAGCAACATTTAGCGGTTGCAGCGCGGAACAGGATGCCCGCCGTGTTCAGCCGCCCAAGCGACTGAATAGGGAGGAAATAGGGAGGAAGCGGGAGACCGGATCGTCCACTTCCGTCGAAATTTTGCCGAGGATAGCCAATAAATCAGTCGTTCCTTCGTTGCTTTTCGATAGATCCGCTGCGCTGCGGTGGGCCAACGCTGCCGCTTGCCAGCGCTCACACCAGACTATAGCTGACGAACCGGACATCCATTTTCGTGCACCCGGCGTCACAACCCCTGACCTTCATGACCCCGGTCCCACCGCGTCGCGAATCCACCGGTTCGTTGCAAATCGAGCCGGAGCCGATATCCGCGAAACGCAGAAATGTGATCCAGTCAAACCCGGAGCTTCCAACACGGATGTACCATGCTGTCATGCCGACAGACCATCAGGTAGGCTTTCGCATTTCGAACTGATGCCCGGAAAGGCGCGACGAAACCCGCCGGACACGGAATCGAGCTCGTCTCGTTTGTCCGTCGTTATGAAGATTGCTTCCGAATTTCAAACATTCGCCCCCCAAATGCCCCGCAAGCAAAGGACATCAAGTAGCTTCCGTAACCGGACCCTGTCGACGGACTGTTGTGACCGAACTATCGTGGGTGATGGTTAGACTTGACGGATTGAGCGATCGTTGTCGACGAACCGCTGAAGCCAGTCCGTACCCAGGAGATACATGGGTTGCACACGAGGGGCTCGTTACTGAACATGCTCGCCGTATGCTTAGCGCCAGCGCAAACTCGGGCGCGCGTTGTTCTGTAGAGGCTTGTATCGCATTGGCTTCCGTTCCATTCACCATGCACATCGCGTCGCGTACGATGAGGAACGTCAAATGCCCTGGCCTTCGACGGGTGCAGGGCTCTGCGGGGTGGGCTTTCACTGAACAAGCAACCGACCATCACCAACAACGATGTGAGGCTGCGTGACGTGAAACGCGTCGAACGGTCGCCAGAATTGCCCGTCACCGTCTACACGCCGGAAAGCAGCCTGCGGCATCCGGCGAAGATGTTGCGCGACATGCGTCGCGACCTCGCCGCCAGCCGCGAGCTGGCTTGGCGCTTGACTGTGCGCGACATCAGCGCCCAAGACCGTCAGGCCTTCCTCGGCATCCTCTGGGCTTTCATCCTGCCGCTAGCCAATACCCTGGTCTGGATCTTCCTCAGCGGCTCCGGCATCGTGTCGGTCAGCGAGACCGCGCTCCCCTATCCGGTCTATGTCTTCACTGGCAGCATGCTCTGGGCCATCCTGATGGATGCCACCAACGCCCCACTGCAGCAGACAACCGCCGCCAAGGCCATGCTCGCCAAGCTCAACTTCCCGCGCGAGGCCCTAGTCGTTTCCGGCATCTACCAGACCCTGTTCAATGCCGCCATCAAGATTGTGCTCCTCCTGGCCGTGCTGCCGTTCATGGGCGTCGCGTTAAGCTGGAGCCTGTTGCTGTTCCCGATCGGTCTCCTATCCCTGGTCCTGGTCGGCACCGCGATTGGCTTGCTGTTGACCCCGGTGGGTTTACTCTATACCGACATCGGTAAGGGGCTGCCGCTTCTGATGCAGTTCCTAATGTACCTCACGCCGGTCGTCTTCCCGATGCCGAAAGAAGGGATCGCGGCGACCATCTATACCCTGAATCCGCTATCGCCCCTGATTCTAACCGCGCGCGACTGGCTGACGGGCCTTCCAGCGGAGCATCTCGTGCCCTTCGTGCTGGTGAACGCCGTGACAGTCATGGTCCTACTCGGGGTCTGGATTGTGTTTCGGCTGGCGATGCCGATCCTGATTGAACGGATGAGCGCCTAATTGAGCGAGAGACATACGGCATGAATGGCGAAGTCCTGATCAAGGCCGAAGGAGTATCCAAGAAGTTCTGCCGCAGCCTCAAGAAGTCCCTTTGGTATGGGATGCAGGACCTCGGCAGCGAACTACGCGGCCAGCGTCGCGGCGGCGATGGCGAGTTGCGCGACGATGAGTTCTGGGCGGTCAAGGAAATTAGCTTCGAGCTGAAGCGCGGCGAATGCCTGGGGCTGATCGGGCGGAATGGGGCCGGCAAGACGACGCTGCTTCGGATGCTCAACGGCCTCATCAAGCCGGATCAGGGGAAAATAGAGATGCGTGGTCGTGTCGGCGGCTTGATTGCGCTCGGGTCCGGGTTTAACCCGATCCTGACTGGCAGAGAAAACGTCTATGCGGCAGGAGCGATCATGGGCCTGACGTCCCGCGAGATTAGCAAGAAGTTCAATGATATTGCCGACTTCGCAGAACTTGAAGAGTTCATAGATTCGCCGGTCAAATCGTATAGCACGGGCATGCAAGTCCGCTTGGGATTCGCGGTCGCTTCGCAAATGAAGCCGGATATACTTCTGCTGGACGAAGTTCTGGCCGTGGGGGACATCGCATTCAAGATGAAGTCGCTCAACCGTGTCTTAGACATTATGCAATCATGTGCGGTCATCTTCGTCTCGCATAGTATGGCCCAGGTCTCACGCGTTTCGACCAAAATACTGGCTTTGAAAGAAGGGAAACCACTGTGCC
>JBATTL010000013.1:0-13854 GCA_049670525.1 Thiohalocapsa sp.
GGTGTTCGGTATCGGCAACCCCTCCCGCGGCGACGACGCCCTCGGCCCGATGATGATCCAGCGGCTCGAGCGCGAGCAGCGCGCCGGTCGCCTGCCCAGTGTCGACCTGCTGACCGACTTCCAACTACAGCCCGAACACGCACTCGATCTGCGCGGCAGGGAGCGGGTGGTTTTTGTCGACGCTAGCCTGTGCGGTAGCGATCCCTATCGGCTGCTGGACTTGCGTGGGACCGATGCGGCTAATGCCGACAACATCACCAGCAGCACCCACAGCACCAGCCCAGAGGGCCTCCTGCGGATCTACCGCCAACTCGACGGCGAACCGCCCCCTGCCGCTTTGCTGGCGGTGCGCGGCTATGAGTTCACATTGGGGGCCGAGCCTTGCATCCTTGCCCGCGACAATCTCGACGTGGCGCTCGCGGCATTGCTGGGCTGGCTCTCGCAGCCGGTCGGAGTCGCAGCGAAAGCTCCGGCCGCATGAGACCGGCGGCTCTATCTCTTTGCGGGTATCAGTCCGTTTGCGGCTCCAGGCCCGCATCCATTGAAGCGTGTTTCGGCGAACTATGTGCATTTGCTCGCCGGCGGGATCGGCGGGCTGCTCAATGGCCTGCTCGGCGCCAGCGGCCCGCCGCTGGTCATCTAACTTTACCGCCAGCCCCTGGCATTCGTGGCCGCCCGAACGACGCTGCTGGCGATCCTCGCCGTCATGCCGCTCATCCGCATCGGCTTCGAGACCGTCGACGGCAACATCACCGGGCCAATTCTGGAAACGAGCCTTTGCGCCGTGCCGGTGTCGATTGCCAGCACCCTGTTCGCACGCCGTTTTCCGCCGCCGGTGTATGAACTCGTGATGCGGCGGCTCGTCTTTGGTCTGCTGTGCGTATTGGGGCTATCGCTGATCCTGAGCGGCGTCTGAGACCGGCAGGTTCAGTCGATCGAACAATGGCGGGACGTCAGCGGAAAGGGTTTTCGCATGGAGCGGAGATCGACCAATCGGTCGAATTCGTCGGCGCTCACGAATCCCAGTTTCAGGGCCGCCTGTTTCAGCGTGGTCCGTTCCGCGTGGGCGGTACGGGCGATCTGCGCGGCCTTGTCGTAACCGATCACGGGCGCCAGCGCCGTCACGAGCATCAGGGATACTTGCTCAAGATCGGCAAGCCGGTATCGGTCCACGTCCAACCCCGCGACGCAATTCACCCGGAAGCTCTCACAGGCGTCGCCGAGCAGCTGCACCGAGTTGAGAAGGTTCAGGATGATGACGGGCTTGAAGACATTGAGCTGGAGCTGTCCTTGGCTACCCGCCACAGTGATTGCGTGATGCTGTCCCATCACCTGGCAGCACACCATGGCCAGCGCCTCGGCCTGAGTCGGATTGACCTTGCCGGGCATGATTGACGACCCAGGCTCGTTCGCCGGCAGGATGAGCTCGCCCAGTCCGCCCCTGGGACCGGACGCGAGCAACTTGAAATCGGCGCTCACCTTGAATAGTGCAACGGCCAATCGGTTCAAATCCCCTGATGCCCCGACCAAGGCGTCATGGGCCGCCATGGCCGCAAATTTGTCCTTCGACGGGCGAACGGGCATGCCCGTCAGCTTTGACAATTTCTCGCAAAACAGGACATCGAAGCCCTCCGGCGCGTTGAGTCCTGTTCCGACGGCGGTTCCGCCTTGTGCGAGGGCATAGACTTCCTGCAGGCCGGTCTCTACCCGGTTTCTCGCCTGTTCGATTTGAGTGGCCCAGGCACCGAATTCGTCTTCGACCAGCAATGGGGTTGCGTCTTGCAGGTGAGTCCTGCCCATTTTTGTCAGGTCCGCGAAGCCTTGCGCCTTCTTTCTCAGCTCGTCCGCCAATGCGCCAAGACGCGGAAGCAGACGTGCAACGGTCTCCTGTGCGTAGGACAGGTGCATGGCGGTGGGGAAGCTGTCGTTCGAGGACTGACTGAGATTGACGTGATCGTTGGGATGAACCGCGTGTTTGCTTCCCAGCGGATGGCCGAGGTTGCGATTCGCGATGTTGGCGATTACCTCGTTCATGTTCATGTTGGTCTGGGTGCCCGAGCCGGTTTGCCACGGCGTGATCGGAAACTCGTCGAGGCAGTCGCCCCGAATGATCGGGGCAACCGCTGTTTGAATCTCGGCAGAGATGTCCGGGGATAGAATCCCGAGGGCTTGGTTGGCTTGGGCGGCGGCTTTCTTGACCAGCGCCAAGGCCCTGATCAGGGCAAACGGCATCCGCTCCGAGCCGATCTTGAAATGGTCCAGGCATCTCTGGGTCTGCGAGCCCCACAAGCGGTCGCCGGGGACCGTCACCTCCCCCAACGCATCCGTTTCCGATCGCGCTTTCCCGGACATGTCACATCCACTTCGTCGGCTTAGAAATCTTCGGCGGCCAATATGTAAGCGTGAGAGGCTTGCTTTCCGCGCGCATAGACTTTTTCCGCGACCTCATGAATCCGTCTGCGCGCGGCACCGAATGCCTTGAGAAATCCGGCTTCGGCATTGTTCATCCCTGGACAAAGCTTCTTGAGAGCGTCCGCTCCCACAAAGAAAGACACCTCCATCAGGTTATCGTATCCCCAGAATTCGACGTGGTTTTTCGCTGCGTCGAAGCTGCAGCTTGGGTTGGGAAAATTCAGCTTCATCAGGCGTCTCCTGGGTTGCGGGCGGGAAGCAGATTGCCCTGCGGACAAGCTTCCCCCTCAGTAGATGGAACAGGTCGCTGCCCGGAGGTTGCCGCATCTGTGAGGTACGTTCCGAGATTCAAGATTCTCCTCCTCTCGCTGAATACTGTCCGTACGCCAACGTACAGAGCGCGGACGGTCAGCGGCGCGTCAATCAATCGTTGAGCGGTGAAGGCGGGGGAGGATGATTTCACGGCCCATGATTTCGTGGATAGATCCCGCGTAGGAATCCCTCTTCGAAGGGGTATGGCTAGAACCTGTAAACTGGGATTGCTGCTGCGATCACAAATTCAGAGTTCGGCGAGCTTCGATGGCTGCTTCAGCATAGTCCGATCGGGTACCTACGTACAAAGTATTACCGGCTAACGAGGGACGTCAATGGAAAAGACCAGCACGGCAGGCGCAAGATCGGATTGGGAGTCCCTCAAGTCCATCGTCCTCATAGGCAACTACCTCCCCCGGCTCTGTGGAATCGCCACCTTCACCACCCATCTGCTTGAATCCATCGCGTTGAATGCGCCGGATAAGGCCTGTTGGGCGGTTGCGATGAACGACCGGCCCGAAGGCTATTCCTATTCCTCTGACGTACGGCTCGAGATCAATCAGAACCAACTGAACGAATACGGTCTGGCAGCCGACCTGCTCAACCTCAACCAGGTCGACGTGGTCTGCCTCGAGCATGAGTACGGCATATTCGGCGGCAAGCGCGGCAGCTTCATAATCGAGTTGTTGCGTGCTCTCAAGATGCCGGTCGTGACGACGCTGCATACGATCCTGAAGGATCCGCCCCCCCAAGATCGGCGCATCCTGATGCAACTCGCGGAGTTTTCCGACCGGCTGGTCGTGATGAGCGAGCGCTCAGTCGAGTTCCTGCGCGATATCTACCAGGTGCCGGACGAGAAGATCGTCCTCATCCACCACGGCATCCCCGACGTACCCTTTGTTGAATCAGATGACTACAAGGACAAGTTTGGCTTGTCCGGAAAGAAGATCATCCTGACCTTCGGCCTGCTTTCGCCAGGCAAGGGCATCGAGGTGGTGATCGATGCCCTGCCGCAGATCGTGAAGGCTCACTCGCAGGCCATCTATCTGGTTGTAGGCGCCACCCATCCGCACCTCAAGGCAGCGCATGGGGAGGAGTACAGAAACAGCCTTCACGTCCGCGCAAAGGAGCTCGGCGTTTCGGATCACATCGTTTTTCACGATCGTTTCGTTGCCGACGAAAATCTGTTGGAGTTCATCGGTGCGGCAGATATATATGCCACGCCGTACCTGAATGAGGCGCAGATTGTTTCCGGTACGCTCGCCTATGCGCTGGGGATGGGCAAAGCGGTGGTCTCCACCCCCTACTGGCACGCTCAGGAGCTGCTCGCCGAAGATCGGGGCAGGCTGGTTCCGTTCCGGGATCCGGCCGCTTTGGCACGGGAAGTCATCGACCTCCTCGATCATCCCGACGCGTGCCGCGCCATCCAGGAGCGGGCGTACCAATACGGCCGCAAGATGGTCTGGAGCGATGTGGGCCGCCGCTATCTCGACGCCTTCGCGGACGCCAAACGACGGCGATTTCGGAGGAACCTATCCGAGCGCCGGCTGGAGCCCCTCGGACACCGCCAGCAACGCCTTCCGGAAATCAAGCTGGAACACTTGCGCCGGATGACCGATGACACGGGTATGTTGCAACATGCCAAATACACGGTTCCAGACCGGACCCACGGCTATTGCGTCGACGACAATGCCCGCGCATTGATCGTCGCCGTCACACTCCAGGACCTCCAGCCTCTGGATGCGGCGCTAAGCGACCTTGCTGCCATTTATCTCAGTTTCCTCGGCCATGCCTTCAATTGTAGGACTGGTCGGTTTCGCAACTTCATGTCCTACGAACGCGATTGGCTTGAGGAAACAGGCTCGGAAGATTCCCACGGCCGCGCACTGTGGGGACTCGGCGTTACCGTCGCACTGGGTCGTGATAAGGGGCAGGTGGGCTTTGCGGTCGACTTGTTCCAGCGTGCCCTGGGTACCGTGGAGCATTTCACCGCCCCGCGGGCGGTCGCCTCGGTCATTATCGGAATTCATGCATACCTGTCCCGCTACAGCGGCGACAGCCGGGCGAAACGGATGGGCCAGCGACTAGCCGGCCGGCTCATGGCAGGGTTCGGAAGCGCCACCAGTAACGACTGGCCCTGGTGTGAGGACAGCCTGACCTACGACAACGCCCGGCTACCACAGGCGTTGCTGCTTTCAGGGCAGTGGCTTCCCGACCAAGAGATGCTGGATGCGGGTCTGCGCGCGCTTGACTGGTTGAAGCAGATTCAGACCGACGAGACGGGCCGCCACTTCGCCGCCATCGGCAACCACGGCTGGTTGAATCGAGCCGGCAAAAAGGCGCAATTCGATCAACAACCCATCGAGGCGGCCGCGATGGTGGACGCCTGCATCGAGGCATTCCACTGCACGCGAGACGAGAAATGGATCGCTTATGCTTACCGCTGTCTCAACTGGTACCAAGGGGAAAACGATCTCGGGGCCACGCTTTGCGACTACGCGACCGGCGGTTGCCGGGACGGATTGGAAGCGCAGGGTGCCAATGAAAACCAGGGTGCGGAGTCCACGCTTTGCTGGCTCATGGCGCTGCTCGCCATCTACAACCACCGTGGGCTGGACCGGATTGCCCCAGCGGAAGAGCTCTCCCGGTCGGATGTTCGGAAGCTGCCGTAGCGATTGCGAGGACTACAGTTCCCGACACCCTGCCGCCATCGAGACCGGATCGCTGGAATTCCCGGCCAGCCTGGCCATCAGCTGTGGTAACCACAGCGTTGCAATGCTGCAGCGCTGGTCGCCTAAGGCATACGGGATGATCAGTTCGTCCCGATGGATAAGTGCCCCGCAACTATAAACCACGTTCGGGACGTACCCCTCCCGCTCATGTGCATTCGGCATCAGGATCGGCTCCTCGATCCGGCTTATGATTCGTGTCGGGTCATCCAGGTCCAGCAACTCGATGCCGAGACTGTAGGTTCGCATCGGTCCAACCCCGTGGGTCACGACCAGCCAGCCCTCCGGTGTCTCGACGGGTGAACCGCCATTCCCCATTTGGACGAATTCATAAGGGAACTCGGGCTTCTGCAGCAGGACTGCGTGCTGCCAGAAGTGCAGGTTGTCCGAAAACATGATTGCATTGTTGACGCCATCCTGGCGTGACAGCATCGCGTATTGACCCCGGATCTTTCTCGGGAACAGAGCCATTCCCTTGCCTCGTGCCTGAAGTCCATTCAGCGTGATGATCTTGAATGAGAGGAAATCCCTGGTCTCGATGAGTTGCGGCAGGATCGTCTCTCCGTTGTAGGCGGTATAGGTCGCGTAGTAAACCACCGTGCCGTCGTCGTCGACGAAACGCACAAAACGGGCATCCTCGATCCCCTTGCGCTCTGATTCCGACACGGGAAAAATCACCCGCTCGGAAACCGGATGATCGTTTCGAAACGAAATCTCGTAATTGGATTGCGCCAGCCACATCGCCATGTCCGCGGCGTCCGTTTTCTCCTGCAGCAGGAATTGGCCGTTGTTCTGCACCGTAGCGATCTTCTCCTTCAGATCCTTGTAGGTGAAATTGTCTGGAAGCTTGCTCAGGAGTTGGTGAGTTGCCGCATTACTCGCGCCCATCTCCTGGAGCTTCAGCCGGAACAGATGTTGGTCGTAGCTCGGATTTGGGTGGATTTCTGGAGTGTCAACGTAGTCGCTGGATGCATCGAAGAAGATATCGTTGTTGCTGTCGATAAGACCGCTGCGAAACTCGATGGAGGAGATGTGGCCTTCGCCGGTGGCGCGGAAGCTCATTACAAAACGACAAGAACCGTCAGGATCTGCCTCCTGGTTCGGAACCCGAACGATGGAGGGGTTGAATAATGCCGCTGCCTCCACCGAGTATTCCGCGGTGAAGTACGCGCCAATCAAGAGTCGTCGTTGCTCTGACAGCTGACCAACGTCCGGCACAAAGTCCGCTACCAGTTGGAAATTGCGCTCCAGGCTCTGCCTGAAATAGCGGTGACGGTGGGAAAAATCGTGTGAGACGGTTTCGAGTATCGAACAGGTCTCGCTCTCGTTTAGGCTCAACACGCGCTTGATCACTGCTCGGGTGCGTTCTTCACCGGCCGGCAGATGCGGTCGAGTAATGACGCGGGAACTTTTCGCCTTGATAATGATTGATTTGCGTCGCGCAAGCGGATTAGCGTGAGTCGGTTTGATCGCTGCCATCATTGCATCCACGCTCTACAAGTCTCTTGTTTCCGGTTCGGCCTGCATGGCCGTCCGCGCCCTAATGATCGTTGAGCTCCGAACAGACTAGACTGTTTTTTCGCAGCGCACAGCGGTTTGTTCCGATCCGGTTGTTGGCGTGTTTTTTCCTCGCTGGCGGCATCTCCGGCTGATCGTGTTACTTTGATGCATCGTTTGACTTTGGTCGCAACAACACCGCGCGGTCGGCGCGAGGACCGAACTCAGGCTTTCACACAGGACCCCTTATGAAGATTGCGATGCTCAGTCCCCTGTCTTGGCGTACACCTCCGCGACATTATGGGCCCTGGGAAAACGTAGTCAGCCTGCTGACCGAGCAGTTGGTAGCGATGGGTGTCGATGTAACCTTGTTTGCGACAGGTGATTCCATTACCCGTGGCAAGCTCGCCTGGGTTTGTGAGCGACCCTACTCGGAAGACCCTTCGATCGATCCAAAGGTGTGGGAGTGTTTGCATATTGAAGAAGCCTTCAGAAGGGCAGATGAGTTTGATCTGATTCACAACCAGTTCGATTTTCTCCCCCTCAGTTACAGCGGATTTACCGCTACGCCGGTCGTTACAACCATTCACGGATTTTCCTCGCCGGCAATTCTGCCGGTCTATGAAAAATTCAACAAGCGAACCCACTATGTGGCGATCAGCGAGGCTGACAGGTGTCCGGAACTTGACTACATCGCCACCATCCATCATGGCATCGATCTCGCTCAGTTCCCCTGCCGGGAAAGAGCCGGAGACTACCTCTTGTTCTTCGGGCGCATCCACCAAGACAAGGGTGTCCATGAGGCCATTCACGTGGCGCGCCGGACCGGCATCCGACTTGTGATCGCCGGGATCGTGCAGGACGAGGAGTATTTCCGGGAACAGGTCGAGCCGCTCATCGATGGGTCCTCGGTGGAATACATTGGCTCCGTCGGGCCTGATAGAAGGCAAGATGTGCTGGGTGGTGCGCTCGCGTTGTTGCACCTGATCCACTTCGACGAACCGTTCGGGCTGAGTGTGGTCGAGTCCATGGCTTGCGGCACGCCGGTGATTGCATTCGGGCGGGGCTCGATGCCGGAAATCATTCGCGACGGCAGCACAGGATTTCTTGTCGAGGATGTGGATCAAGCCGTGCAGGCAGTCGGCAGAATCGACACAATCGCCCGGCGCCGCTGCCGGGACGAGGTTGAGGCACGCTTCACGTCTCAGCGCATGGCGGACGAGTACCTGGCTGTATATCAAAAGATTCTCGACGATCGAGAGAATCACCGCCCGTGGGGACAGTATCAAAACCTGCTCGAACGGGACGACCACAAGATCAAAGAACTCATCATCAATCCGGGACAGCGACTGAGTCTGCAACAGCACCAGCGCCGTGCAGAGCACTGGACCCTGGTGAGTGGGGAGGCTCTGGTGACGCTAGGCGAGAACGAAATTCTGCTCAAGCCTGGACAGTCGGTGGACATCCCAAGGGGCGCAGTACACAGAATCCTGAATCCCGGCGAGATCCCGCTGGTTCTGGTCGAAGTGCAGATGGGCGACTACTTCGAGGAAGACGACATTATCCGTCTGGAGGACGACTATGGGAGGGACTAGCACCCCGGTGATCCAACGCTGCCCGGCCAACCCAATCCTTACCCGGGACGACATCCCCTACCCGGTGGAGACCGTACACAATGCCGGCGTCACGCGGTATGGCGACCGCACCATCATGCTGTTTCGATCCCACCTGCGTAACGGTCGGTCGATCATCGGCATCGCCGAGAGTGGAGACGGGTTCAAGTTCACGGCCGGGCCGAAACCCTTCATGACACCCTCGACCGAAGGCGAATTCGCGGAGTACGAGGCATTCGGGGTGGAGGACCCCAGGATCTCGTGCATCGACGGGGAATACCTGATCACCTACAGCGCCTATTCGCGCCATGGCGTGCGTATTGCGCTGGCTCGAACCCGGGACTTCCGGTCTGTCGAGCGGGTGGCGCTGATCACGCAGGCGGATATGCGCAACGTTGTTATCTTCCCCGGGCGGTTCAACGGTCGTTATGCCCGTCTGGATCGCCCCCATTCGGAAATCAGCCCCTGGTCCGTGTGGCTGTCATGGTCGCCGGATCTAGTGCACTGGGGCGATTCCCAGGTTGTGATGAAACCGGTCCAATATCACTGGGACGAGTCGAAGATCGGTCCCGGTGCAACCCCGATCCGTACGCAGCGAGGCTGGCTCAGTATTTACCATGGTGTATTCGAGACCATGGACGGCGCGGTATATCGCCTCGGCGTCGCGCTACACGATCTCGCTGATCCGGCGAAGATACTCGGCGTCTCCGACGAATGGGTGCTGGCTCCAGAGGATCCCTGGGAGATCACGGGCTATGTGCACAACGTGGTCTTTACCTGCGGTGCGGTCGCGGATGACGACGGAGGCATAAAGATCTACTGGGGTGGCGCGGACACTGTCATGTGTGCAGGGACAGCGCGCCTCGACGATCTCGTCGACCTGTGCCTCAACAACGCCCGGCCACCCTATTAGACACTCAGTTCAGGCGGCCCATCCGTTTCTGCCAACATAACCAACACTCAGCCGCCCTTGGAATCGTTGGAGGGCGATGAGGCGTAAGAAGACTTAGGCGATTTCTGTCACGCCTTTGCGAATCGAATCTTCCGGTGCACTGAACCATTCATTGAATCCATGCACCTTGATTCCAAGAGATCGCGACCTGCGCGATGTCAGGCTAAATGAAGTTCGAAATAATATTGACCATCAGACCAAGGCCGGCGAGGACGAAAAAGAAGGAGACAATCGAGTGCACGAGCGTCAGCCGACGCATCGATGGCGAGACAACGGTCACGTCCGATGTTTGATAGCACATGGCGATTGTGAACGAGTAGTACATGAAATCCCAGTAGTCGACCAGTTCCTTGTCCCCGGGGAACTGTAGTCCCTTTTTATATCGAGCGTTGCTCGCGTCATCCGTTTCGTCGTAGTAGCTGACTGCGTATTGCACCGCGTAATACGTGTGGATCAATAGCCAGGAGGTAAAGACCGCGGTAATCGACAGGACCGTATGCACTCCCAGGACCGCGTGCGACATGTCAGCGGCGGCCCTCAATCCGAACGCAATGGCGATGTATCCCGCCAAAGACGCCAGCAAGGTGATGAGCAGAATCAGGGCGTTGCTGGGCTCTTGTTCTTGCGCCCGCCTGAATGTCTGTTCCGGATCGGACCGTGCCATCATCATCGCGATCAGCGAAAGCAACAATATGACCCCGGCGTTCCACGATGCGATGACGCGGAGCTCCAAGCTTGTCTCTGACGGTAACAACAGAAACACGGCGACCGCCAGCAGGATTGCCAGGACGACTCGCATCAACGGCGAAGTGAGTAACGACACTGGATTCTTTTCTTTCGGACAATGAGAACAAGTTCACCGCTTCAGAGCGGCTAGTGTGAAATTGGGCAAACCTGGCTGGCCAACTGCGTGTGCTGGGGCACGGTGAGTCGCTTAGGTGGACAGCACTGGGGACGGTTTGCTGCTGGCTGCAGTACCCAACTGCGTCTGCGCTCCGCACTTCTTCCGTTCATCGTTTAACAGCGTATAGCCCTCTTTCTTCTCGATGTAGGCGAGCAGCTCGACGAGCTGATTCTGAACTTCGATCAGCCGAAGGCGGCCGGGGAGATTCGCCGCATCGTCCGTGCTGCGTAGCGCCTCGAGGGTTTCCTTCACGGCTGCGCTGTCGCATAGCGGTGGCTCTATCAGACGCGTCTTGAATTCGTAGGAGGAGATCGTGTCGAACTCGACGCCATACGGCCCGTGGAACCTCGTCAACACGAGCTTGCCCATAGCTTTCTGCTCGGGGTGAAAAAAGTTGAACGGTCCTACTTGCTGCGCGGATGACGCGGTAGCGAAAGCGCCGTTCACTGCCGATGTGAGCCGCATCACCACAGGGTCTTCAATATAGGGCGAGGGACCATGGCGCGACGCGACCCACACCCAGCCGAAATATCGCACCATCAGATAGAGCGTCTCCTCGGCGTAGAATCCGTCTGGATAACGCTTGCGTAGCATCTTCAGACCGTCGAGTTCCAAGATGCTGTAGATTCGGCTTTGCAGATCTTCGCACGCGGACAGAAGCGGCTTGAGGTACAAGGCCGACATTTTCGCACGTTCCCTGTCGCGGTCCCGCTCGTGGCCGGCCGCCCAGGTCCAGACCGCCCAGACGCCAGTTGCGACGGCCATCAGCAACTGCATATTGATGTTGAGTTTTGGCATCGGTGCTACGCGTCGCCTCGTTCAAGTTATCGGCCAGGGTCCATGCGATGTCGTTGTGTCGCTGGCGGCGTGATGACCGCCGCGCGCTGTTCGCGGTCTAAGACCCGCGCAACTTGGTTGATATCCTGAACACAATTACAGGGTTATCAATATATGCTCCGCGTGAGCACGGTCGACTTCAGGTTATCCGTGTAGAACGGAGCTTAACAAAGAACCCTGGCGGGCCAAATGGGGCTTAGCATTTATCTTATAGTTCGTACCTGGGTCCCCGCCAAGGGCCCAAACGGGGTCGCGCGAACGGAGTCTACTGTAGGATCTGCAGGTATCGGAGCAACCGACGCGTAGCTCGCACCGCGGGCTTAGGCGGAGACCGGCGCCGGCGGCGCCCGATAGTGCAATAGACTCGGCAGCAGCAGCGCGAGCCCCAGCGCACAGGCAAAGGTGAACAGCGACAACAGCGCTGCCTGTTCATCCAGGCCAACAGCATGATCGATGAGCCAACCCAGGGTCGCTGGTGCCAGCGCTGTTGCCAGCACCTGCAGCGACACCGCCAGGGCGCGGATCGCTCCCAAATGTGCAGTGCCGTACAGCTCCGCCCAGACGGCAGCGGACAACAGCGTTGCGCCGCCGGCCGTTGCCCCCATCAAGGCCATGAAGACCGCCGCCGTCGATAGCGAAGTACCCATTCCGAGTAACGCCAGTCCAACTGCCAGAGGCAGCAGGTTGAAGGGCAGTAGTCGGACTGCGCCGTAGCGATCGATCAGCCAACCGAAGGCGAGCGCGACTGCGGTTGCGCTCGCCGCATACAGCGGATAGCAGGCGGCAAAGCTCGCCAGCGTCCATGCCTTGACCTCGACCAGATGCACCTGATGAAACAGCACGCCCGTGATCACGAATGGGGCGGCCAGCAGCCCGGGCAGCAACCCGTAGAAGCGCGCGTCGCGCAGCACCTGCGCCCGTGTCCACGACCTGTCGCCAGAGCATTTCGCCGAGGGTCTCTGCGACGGCACCCCGCTCAAGCCATGTCTGCGCATCTCACGCCCCAGCAACAGCATGGTCGGCATCAATAGCAGGATGGTTGCCATGGCGATGCCGACCCAGACCTGACGCCAGCTGAACAGTCCCAGCAAGAGCGCCATCAGGATGGGAAACAGGGCCTCGCCCGCCGGATAACCAAGAAATGCAAGACCCAGTGCGCGGCCCCGCTTTCGGGCAAACCACCGCGCCATGAAGGTCATCGCCAGATGACTCGACATACCCTGCCCGAACAAGCGCAAGCCGAACAGCCCCAGACACAACCAGAACGCCGACGCCGCCCCCGCCATCAGCAGCGCGAATCCTGCCAGTGCCGCCAGGGTCAGCGCGCTGAGCAAAGCTGGATCGAAACGATCCGCCGACTTGCCGAGCCACACCAGCGAGGCCGCGCTCGCGATCGTAGCGAGCGTGTACAACCCACCGAATGCCCCGTGACTCAGGCCGAGATCCGCGCGCAGGGCGCCGGCGAACAGTCCGATGAAATAGGTCTGGCCGATGCTAGAGCTGAACGTCAGCAGAAGACCGCAGCCGATGGCATACGGTGCCCATCTTTGCCCTGCTCGTTGTCGAAATAGGCGAGACAGCATGATCGCAGCGCGAGCCTATAGAGCTTGCGTACCGTGAGTCACATCCGCGGTCAGGAAGCGGGGAATGTGCGGACAGTGTATTGAGCTCGGAGCACGACGATAGACTTAGGTGATGTCGGTCAATCCGAAGCCGCCGCCCTTGAATAGCAGCGGCTCGTCCAAGGATTTGGCGAGGGCGTCGGCAGAGCAGTCGCCGAAGTTCAGTGCTGCGGGATGTCGCCCCCTGCCAAAGCGCCGAAACGCCTCGCGTGCGGGTAGTACTTGTGCGCTGTCGACCGCCAAGTTTCAATGCCGGCGGTTGCGAGATCAAGGTCCAGCTCTCTGATGCCCTCGGCACCGTGACGAACCTCGGTGACGATTGACAGCTCCACGAGGGTAGCGGCAAAGATCCGCGTAAGGGGCGCAGCCACATTCATCGCGTTGAAACGGCGGCGCTCGGGCTCGCCTTGAAGAACGGCCATGATGGCGGATCTGTCGATGATCATGCGTAGGGCGAGGCGTTCAACTTCCGCGTTGCGGATGTTCAGGGCCAGATGCCAGACGGTATGAATTGCTTGCAGCACTGTAGTCATCAGCTCCACCCGACTCAAGCCACGAGACCGAGAAACAGCTCGCGGAGCATGTCCCGGCACTCGTTTGCAACATGGATCAGCGACCAGGCGGCACCGCTCGGCTCCTGCCGCCCTTGGCCGACACCCGAAACGTTACCGCAACCGTTAACTGTGTTTATATCTAACTTCGCGTAGTGCTCGCGGCGGAGGCAACCATGCTAGAAAGCGGTATCCTGATCTTCGACATCATCGCGCTGGAATGGCTGTTGGCGCTGCTTGCCATCGCGGTGTTGTTCATTGTCGGCGGATTCATCAATCGGAGCAGCCGCCGTGAACCGCGCTCGCTGCGGGCCGAAGCGGGAATAGCCGACGGGCCGATTTGGCATGACCTGAGTGCCGATGAAGTGCTGGCGCAGCTCGGCGGCACCAACGAGGGGCTGAGCCAGCAAGAGGCGCGCCAGCGC
>JBATTL010000014.1:0-1759 GCA_049670525.1 Thiohalocapsa sp.
GCCGCAGCCTGGGTAGATGAATTGGAAGCCGATGCGCGGGTCGGAGCCTATGCCGATGCGTACCTTTTCGATGTCGGCCCCGAGGATTTCCGCGAGGTTGGACAGCTCGTTCATAAAGCTGATTTTGGTCGCCAGCATGGCATTGGCTGCGTACTTGGTCAGTTCCGCGGAGCGAATGTCCATGAACAGCACCCGCTCATGGTTGCGGTTAAAGGGCGCGTAGAGTTGGCGCATCACCTCGATGGAGTGCGGATTTTCGGTGCCGATTACGATCCGGTCGAGCTTCATGAAATCGCTGATCGCCGCCCCTTCTTTTAGGAATTCCGGATTCGAGACTACGTCGAAACCAAGGTCGGTCCCACGTTCGTTTAGGATGTGGCGAATCCGCTGTGCGACCTTGTCGCCGGTGCCGACCGGGACGGTGGATTTGTCGACCACAATCTTGAAGTCCGTCATGTGCTGGGCGATTGTTTCGGCGACCTTGAGCACGTAGCGCAAATCGGCCGAGCCATCCTCGTCTGGCGGTGTACCCACAGCTATTATCTGGAGCTGGCCGAACTCGACGCCTGCCTTTGGGTCGGTGGTGAATTCTAGGCGTCCTGCCTCCCGATTCCGCTGTACCATCTCGGCCAGTCCTGGCTCGTGGATCGGGATCCCGCCACTATGTAAGAGCTCGATTTTCGCGGGATCCACGTCCACGCACGTAACCTTATTGCCGACCTCAGCTAGGCAGGCTCCGGTTACCAGGCCGACGTAACCGCTGCCAAAAATGGTGACTTTCATGATCTAGTTCCGATCCTCGGAGTGGGTTTGGCGAAAAATCAATCTGCGGCCGTGGGCAAGCGTATTTGTGCCCGCCAGCTAAAAAAAGCCGTAGTCCGAGTATTGTAATCGCGGGTATCTTACAATACTGGGACGGTATTTCTGCCGGCCACAGTTGACACTTAGCGACGCTTGCCAGAAGATACCGCCTCTTTTTTGGAGGGGTTCCCGAGCGGTCAAAGGGATCAGACTGTAAATCTGACGGCTCAGCCTTCGGAGGTTCGAATCCTCCCCCCTCCACCATTTGCTGTGCGTCAGCGGTCTGTCCCGGCTCTGTCATCGTAATGGTTGCAGCCGGTGGTGGAGTGGCTCGGCCGGGGCAGGTCTCGATCATCCGGCCTGCGGTGAGACTCAAGTTTTCTGTGCAGTTAGGGCGATTCAGGTCGGTAGGCCGGATGCTGGCTGGAATAGAGCGCGGGTGTAGTTCAACGGTAGAACCTCAGCCTTCCAAGCTGATGGTGTGGGTTCGATTCCCATCACCCGCTCCATAGAATGTGAGGGAAAAGGTTCGGGCGCACTCGGGATCGGATCGCTGTGCGCGGCGCTGAATGTTAAGCGGATGATCTGGACTACCTGTTCGATTTTGATATCTGCGTATTGTGACGATGCCGGGTGTGTCGGGATTCGGCCAGCGTTAGCCCAGTAGCCCAAGCCCATGTAGCTCAGTTGGTAGAGCACACCCTTGGTAAGGGTGAGGTCACCGGTTCGACTCCGGTCATGGGCTCCAATTTATTGCGTTATTTCGCGCGCTCGCTAGAACTTTGAGCGGCGCTGCGCAGGTCTCAAGGTTCGCTCGCGGAGAGGAAGTCGATGTCCAAAGCAAAATTCGAACGCAACAAGCCGCACGTCAACGTTGGTACGATTGGTCACGTTGATCATGGCAAGACGACCCTGACGGCGGCGATCACGGTGCACCAGGCGAAAAAGTTTGGCGGCG
>JBATTL010000015.1:0-24516 GCA_049670525.1 Thiohalocapsa sp.
CTTCTCGCCTTTTCACCACCACCACCCCCGAGATCCCATGGCAAAATCCCCCGTGCACTCGCTGCGCATCGCCCCCGCGCTCAAGGGCCGGCTCGACCGTGCCCGCGGTCCGAAACCCCTCAGCGCCTGGCTGCTCGAAGCGGCCACCCAGCGCCTCCAGTCCGAGCGCGGTCTCGGCCCCGAATTCGCCGACACCCTTGCTGGTCTCACCAGGCAGCTGCGCGGCCTTGGAACCAACCTCAACCAGCTTGCCCACGCCGCCAACGAGGGGCGCCCCGTGTCCCTCGACCGCAACCTGGCGCAGGACATCAACGCCGCCATCAACGAGGCGCGGGTTGCTTTGAACGACATCAGAAGTCGCTTACCATGAGCGCGCGATCAATCGATGACGACTTCGTCTTTATCCTGCCGCAGATGCGCGCAGCGAAGGGACCGATCAGCGTTGAGCGGCGGCGGTCTCTGATCTTGCAGGCTATTCATGGAAACCCCCATGGCACCCATGGTGGGAAGGGAAGGGAGGCACCGCAAGTCATGCTCAAGATCACGTCATTCTCCAGCTCCGCACAGAAGCTCGCCGCCCATCTCGATTACATCAGCCGCAACGGCGACAACGAAGTCTTCGACCGGTATGGAAACCGCTTTTCGCATTTGAGCGCAGCGAGCGAGAACGCTGATGCGCGCGAGGCGATACAGCTTTACGGCAGGGAGCTGGCGACGGCGAGCGAGACGCCCTATAAGAAGAAGGGCGGCGCACGTTCGCGCGTGTCCATGAATATGATGCTCTCCATGCCGGCCGGTACGGATAAAACAGCATTCGAACTAGCGGTCGGCGACTTTCTCAATCGGGAATACGGAGCCTTCGATTACGTCTATACCTTTCACGACGACCGCGACCATTACCACGCGCATGTCGTCGTTGGATTACTCGGCAGCGACGGGCGCTGGCTCAATCCGCGCAAGCACGACATCGCGCAGTGGCGTCAGAGCTTCGCGGAGAGTCTGCAAGGGCACGGTATTGCGGCACGGGCCACACCCAGCTATAGCCGGGGCAAGCCCAAGGCGGGTTATCGGCGGGATCTGGCGGAGACCGAGAAGCGCGGTACACGCCGGGTGCCACGTCCGGCGCCAACCTACGATGCCGAGAAAGAGAAAGACGCCATTGAAAAGCGTGCGCAGGCATGGACGCGGATCGCCACGCACTATAGGGAGTCGGGCGAAGTGGCAGCGGCCGAGCAAATCTCCGGCTTTGTGGCCGACAGCTTCAGCGGTCGCGAGGCGCCTGATCGAGCGACGCCGAGCGGTCGCGGCGGGCGAGGGCGCTGACGCGCTCGTCTCTGCGATAGGATGAGCGACGGCGTTACGAACCCCGATACGGCAAGGCGCCAGCCGGATCTCTTCGGCGCCACTCGCGAGGAGACAGGACAATGACGAACATCACCGATGAAGAACTTGAAAAGCTCAATACCCCTGGAAACGTTGTCGAGGTCGACAAGAAGACGGCGGAGGAGCTTGGCGCCTTCGAGGAAGACGCCCTGAGCGAAGAGGATGCGTTGGAGTCCGCCGAGGATTAAGCCTGTTGCCCCCGGAGAGGGGAGGACCCGGTAAGGATGGCAAAGAAGACACCTGAGAATCCAGACCAGCTCTCGCTCGACTTGGGCGACTGGCTCGCCGCTCCCGCTGTACCGCAAGCCCCGCCGGTAGAAGCGCCTCCCTCCCCGCGCTTTGCCCTGGCGCAGCGCCTCTCCGAGATCCTGGAGGCAGGCGAGGACCTGAGCGCTCGGCGCCTGGCCACGGAGGCAACCGAGGTCTTCGGCGGCACCCAGGCGCAAGGCGCGTGGCTGGGAAAGGACGCCTATGACGCCATGGAGGTCGGGGTCAATCTCTATCTGTTGCGCAGCGAGTCGCCGAACTGGACCCGTCTCGGGGCCGACGAGGCAGCGGCGAAGGCCCGTGATCTCACGGCGCTGGTACAGCGGTTGCCGACCCAGACCAGGCGCGATGAGGAGATGGACGAGTTCCAGCAATTCTCGACGCCGCCGGCGCTGGCCTTCGTCGCCAATTGGGTCGCCAACGTCACATCTGAGGATGTCGTCATAGAGCCATCCGCCGGCACGGGCGATCTAGCAATCTGGTCCCGTCTCGCCGGCTCCGACCTGGTTCTCAACGAGCTGGCCGAGCGGCGCCGGGATCTCTTGGCAGCTCTGTTTCCCGATGCCGCGCTGACCGGCGAGAACGCCGAGCAGCTGCACAACGTCCTGCCCCGAGGGACCGTACCCAGTTTGGCAATTCTTAATCCGCCGTTTAGCTCGACGGCCGGCCGCATCCAGGGAGAGCGCAAGACGGCGAACGGCGCCAGGCACTTGGAGCAAGCCCTGCTTCGCCTTGCCGAGAATGGACGCCTGGTTGCCATCGTCGGCGACGGCATGGGGCCGGACCGCCCCGCTTTCCGCCAGTGGTGGGCAGAGATCCAAGGCCGCTACAGCGTGCGCGCCAACATCGGCCTCTCCGGGCGCGAGTACGCAAAATACGGCACGACCTTCGACAACCGTCTCCTGGTCATCGACAAGTCCGGCCCGACAGAGACCCCACCGTTGACGGCCACGGTTGAGTCCATCGCCGACCTTCCGAGCCTTCTGGAGCCTATTCGCCATGCCCGCCCCGGACTACAGCAAGATGAACAGCCAAGAACCCAACCCACAGGCCGCACGGATTCTCGCGGCCAACGCGATTCCCTGGAGCCCGGAGACGGACCTGGCGAGTCTCGCCCTGATTCGCCACGTCCTGGAGGCCGGGGAGCTGCGGACCCCGACGATTACGGAACCGTTGCTCCTGGTGGCGAAGCTCCACGCCCGGCCGCAGGAGGCGATGCGCCTGCTGACGGAATCCGATCTGGGGGAACCCTTCGCGATCCCACTCGACCTGGACGACTCACCAACGGAAGCGGCGGCCCAGCTCCTGGAGGAAATCGTGGCATCGTTGCAAGCCCAGTCACCGACGCCACTCCTCCTGTAACCATTGAGGCGGACGTTGCGCGCGAGGTCGAGGCGCCCCGCGAGCTAACCGAATCCGTCTTCACCCACTACGCTCCGCAGCGCCTTTCCATACCCGGTGCCCAGGGCCATCCCGGACGCCTGGTGCAAAGCGCCGCGATGGGTGCGGTCGTGCCGCCTGCGCCCACCTACACGCCACAATTCCCCGGCACTGTCGTCCGCGACGGGTTGCTGTCCTTGGCGCAGCTGGAGACCGTCGTCTATGCCGGGCAGGCCCACACCGAGACACTTCCGAGCGGTGAGCGAAAGGGCTACTTCGTGGGCGATGGGACCGGGGTCGGCAAGGGCCGGGAAATCTCCGGCATCATCCTCGACAACCTCGCGCAGGGCCGCTCTAAAGCCCTATGGGTCTCCTTTAACGGGGGGTTGATCGAGGACGCACGACGCGACTTCGCCGCCGTCGGTGGCGATCCCGATTTGATCTTCTTACAGGGCAACACCAAGGCCGGGAATACCATCGAGCGTGCGCACGGCGTCCTGTTCACGACGTACAGCACGTTACCCCGAGGCGAGAAGAGGCAGGCCAGTGATCTCGATGCCTCAACGGGAAAGACCCGCCTGGCGCAGATCACCGAATGGCTGGGCGCAGACTTCGATGGTGTCATCGCCTTCGACGAAGCGCACGGCATGGGTAATGTGCTCCCCGTCAAGGGTAAGCGCGGCGTGCGCAAGCCTTCGCAACAAGCTATTGCGGGAGTCAACCTGCAGCGCGAGCTGCCGGACGCGCGCGTGCTCTACGTCTCGGCGACCGGCGCAACCGAGGTCTCCAATCTCGCCTATGCCGAGCGCCTTGGGTTGTGGGCAGAGGGCACCGCTTTTGCGGATGCCAACGAGTTTATCGGCAAAGTGTCAGCGGGCGGTATCGCTGCCATGGAGCTCGTCGCCCGCGACATGAAGGCGTTGGGCGTGTATTCGGCCCGTTCCCTATCCTACGACGAGGTGACCTACGAGCGCCTTGAGCACCAGCTCACCGACTTTCAGCGCGACATCTACAACGAGGTCGCCGGGGCCTGGCAAATTGTTCTGGAGCACGTCGACGAAGCCCTGGGGATGACGGGCGGCGGTGGGAACCCGAACGCCAAGAGTGCCGCCCTTTCGCAGTTTTGGGGCTCACACCAGCGCTTCTTCAACCAGGTCCTCACGGCACTCCAGACGCCGGCCGTCATCGACCACATGCGCGAGCAGCTGGAGGCGGGGCATGCGGTCATCATCCAGCTTGTGAACACCAACGAGGCCGCCCAGGAGCGGCTCGTTGCCGCTGCGAGTGCCCAGGGCACCGCCCTGGAGGACCTGGACTTCACCCCGCGTCAGATGCTCATGGATTATGTGCGCAACGGTTTCCCGGTTGCGGCCTTCGAGCAGGTCCAGGGCGCCGACGGCAACAAGACCTGGGAACCCGTCACCGACTCGGAGGGCAACCCGGTCTTCGATCAGCGCGCCATCGAGATGCGCGATGCTTTGTTGGATACGCTGCAGGCGATCCGCGTCCCAGAGAATCCCCTGGATTCCATCATCAACGCCTTCGGGGTGGAGCAGGTGGCGGAGGTGACCGGCCGAGGCCGGCGCTTCGTGCAGGTTCGTGACGAGGAGGGCAACCTGCGCGTGCTCGAGGAGAAGCGCGGCAGGAACTCATCGCGGCTCGACGCCGATCTCTTTCAGGCGGATCAAAAGCGCATCCTTATCTTCTCCGGCGCCGGTGGGACCGGCTATTCCTTCCATGCCGACAACACGGCGCAGAATCGCCGTCGCCGGTTCCACTACATTCTTCAGCCTGGATGGGCGGCGCAGGGTGCCGTGCAGGGCTTTGGGCGCAGCCATCGCACCAACCAGGCGTCGGCGCCGCATTATGTGCTGCCGACCACCGACCTGAAGGCGCAGAAGCGCTTCATCTCATCCATTGCCCGGCGCCTGGACCAGCTCGGCGCGCTCACACGCGGCCAGCGCCAGGCGACTTCCCAAGGACTCTTCACGGCCGCCGACAACCTGGAAAGCGAATATGCCCGAACAGGTCTGCACAACCTCTTTATGGATCTGTATCGGCAGCGCACGCCACTGTCTTTCGCCGCGGTCACGAAGCAGATGGGGCTCAATCTGCTCGATAAGGACGGCACGCTGATCGAGGGCAAGATCCCGGACATTCCGCAGTTCCTCAACCGCTTGCTGTCCCTCAAGACCGACATGCAGAACGCGGTTTTCGACGAGTTCGAAAGCCGTCTGGTCGAGGCGGTCGAATATGCCAGGCAACACGGCGTCTACGACGAAGGTCTGCAGACGCTGCGCGCGCTGAGCATCGCCAAGACGCGCGATGAGGTCGTCCACACCCACAAGACAGACGCGCAAACGCGCTACGTCGAGCTGGATGTCACCAACGCGGTGAAATACCTGCAGTGGGACGACATCCAGGCCCTCATTCGCCAGAAGGGCGAGGGCCAGGGCGAGCAAAGGACCCTTAGCGGCTGGTTTGTTTCCGAGTACGGCAAGACCAAGGGTCAGGTTTTCTACATGCTCGACCGGGGCATCCGCATCAATAGCGAGGGCGTCCAAGTACAGCGCGGCGTGCTCTACAACATCCGCAAGGGCGAGCATAGGTACATTGACAACGCTGGCGAGATCGCGGACGGCATCGGGTACAGAGGCAGGCCCCCGAAGCGCGTCCAACTCACGCGGCAGATAACCGCCGCCGAGGCCGAAAGGCTTTGGAACGCGCAACTCGCCGCCGCGCCCGCGACCGTCACACGCAAGGAGGCGATGCTGGTCGGGGCGATCCTACCGATTTGGGATCGCGTTGCCGGTAGCGAGACCATCTACCGGTTGCAGACCGACGCGGGCGAGCAGTTGCTCGGAAGACGGCCGGGTCCGCGCGCGGCACAGCAGACGCTGAAGAACCTTGGCGTTGATTCCGGCCTCTCGAAGCTCTCAGCGCGCGAGATCTTCGCCAAGATCCAATCGGGCCAAAAGGCGGTTCTCTCGAATGGATGGGAGATCGTCAGCGCCAGGGTCGCGCACGAGCAGCGCGTCGAGGTCCGCAGAAGTGCGCCCTTCTCGGCGGCGGAAAAACGCATCCTCAAAGATCAGGGCGCCTTCGTCGAGCGCATCAATTGGGCCGAGCGGGTCTTTATTCCGGTTGGCGAGAAGGGCCTGGGCGTTTTCGAGCGCGTGACCGAATTCAAACCCGTCGTCGATCTGTTTGAGCGGCGCTCGACCGACGCGGCTGAGTCCACGGGCGCTGACGCAGACGACACCACGGTTGGCTATGGCGTTCCCGATACCCCGTCTCTGTCCCCTGCCATCGCGCCGCCTGTTGCCGAGGTCTCGCCGCCGCCATCCGCGCCTTCCGATAGCCCAATCACTGCAACACAAGCGACGGACGATTTACAGATGGACACCAGGAAAAAGCCCTACTACGAGCTGGTTGCCAACAAACTCATCGAGCAACTTGAGGCCGGTACCGCACCCTGGCAGAAGCCCTGGGCGCCCGGTGAAATCCGCCTCCCGCACAATCCCGTATCCGGGACCCGGTACAAGGGTTCCAATGCCATGTGGTTAGCGATGCAGGGTCGCAGCGATCCCCGCTGGTTGACGTTCAAGCAGGCAAAGAGCATTGGCGCCCATGTGCGCAAGGGCGAGAAAGGGACGCCGGTACAGTATTGGCAATTCCGAGACCGCGTGCTCATGAAGGACGAGCGCGGCAAGCCTTTGCGCGATGCGGAAGGCGAGAAGATGTATCGCACGGTCGAGCTGGACAAGCCCAGGGTTTTCTCGGCGATGGTCTTCAACGCCGAGCAGATCGAGGGCCTGCCGGCCCTGGAGGTCAAGGCGCCCGATTGGGATACGCACGAGCGGGCCGAGGCCCTGCTGGAAGCCTCCGGGATCGAGATCCGTCACGACCAGGCCGACCGGGCTTTTTACCGCCCTGCTAGCGACCGTATCCATCTACCAGGCCGAGAGAGCTTCGACAGCGCCGATGCCTACTTCGCCACCGCGCTGCATGAGCTTGGCCATGCCACGGGGCATGCCTCAAGACTGGATCGGGATCTCGCGTACCCATTCGGCAGCGAAGGGTATGCAAAGGAGGAGCTGCGCGCCGAGATCGCCTCGCTGATGATCGGCGACGAGCTGGGCATCGGCCACGATCCGGGCAATCACGCCTCCTATGTCAAAAGCTGGGTCAAGGTCCTGCAAGAGGACCCGAAAGAGGTCCTACGCGCCGCGCGTGACGCCGAGCAGATCAACCGCTATGTGCTGGCGCTGGAGAAGGATCGAGCGCTTCCCGACCAAGTGGCGGAGAACAAAACGGAGATCGCGCGAACAGCGCCGGAGAAGATAACGCAGAGAGTTGCCTCGCGCGGGCGTTGATGGATTCCCCGCAGACCTATACTGCCCGCCTGGTTGTCGGCGCTATCACTGGCATGCCTAATAAGGAGAGCATCGCCAATCTCACATCGGCTGACGTCTTCGCACGAGGCCAGACCATCCTGCTCGAACGCGAAAGGATCAAGCGCACGACGATCGAACAGCGCCGTTTGCAACACCGCAAACAAGCCGCATAATATCAACCACCCAACGAGCCGATCTCTCTGCTAAATCACCCGGCCATCCGTCCCAAAAACCCTGACGACGGACACTAACGAAATCGGCATCGTCCTCGCTAGTGATTACAATCAAAACGAATAGGACAGCAACGTCGATCGACTTCTGATTGTTTGCGCTACAGACCCCCTGACAATCTTTCGATTACTCACACCTTAGTGTGGCTATTATAGCGCGTTCAATAGCTTAGTGACGCCTATTTGACATCTGCGACGCGGCGCAGCGTCGTATCGCCTTAATGTAGGACACCGGTAGCTCACCAGTTCGCAGATTGAGGCTCCGCACATGCGCAGATTGCCACTTCAGCGACCGCTTGCGTCCACTCTCGTCGCCTTCGTGCTCCTTCCCGGCACGCCAGTTGGTGCCCAGACCTGGACTGGTGAAATCAGTACGGACTGGAATCAGCCGTTCAATTGGAGCGGACGTACTGTCCCGGATGGGACATCGGATGTGGTTGTGTCGGCGAGCGAAGAAATCAACGTCTTCCTGCCAGTTCTGGAGTCGCCTTCCGTTATCGAGATCGACGCAGATCTGACCGTCGCGGTGACGACCACTCAAAGCGGTGGCGGCAACAACCCGTTCGAGATCACCGATGGAGCGCAGCTCACCAACAACAATGCGATCGTGGGGACGGGAGGATTGCCTGGCGGTCTCAGTACAACTGAAGTCAATGTCAAAGGACTCGGGTCGACCTGGGAAACCAAAGAAACGCTGACCGTAGGTCAGTCGCTCGCCAATGAAGCAACAATCACGGTTTCTGGTGGTGGCTTCCTCAAGAGCTCGGATGTGACGATTGCACAGGCGGGGCAGAGTTCGGGTGCGGTCAACGTCACGGGGCCCGGCTCTCAGTGGGTCAATGCCAACTCTTTCTCGATGGGTTCTCGAAGCGAAGCCTCCAACGCGGCGCTGACCATATCAGACGGCGGCGTTGTGACGAGTGGTGGCGGAACCGGCGAGATCGCGATCGTAGACTTTGGCGGTGATGTGTTCAGCGAGCCGAGCACGGCAATCAACATTGGCGCGCCCAGCGATGCCAGTGCCGTTGCTCCCGGGACGCTGAATGTCGGCGGTGTCAGCGGGACCGGCCTCGTTAACTTCAACCACACAGGCTCGGGCTACGTGTTCGCTCCGCAGCTTGTCGGCGACCTGTCGGTCCTGCATCAGGCCGGCAACACGACCTTCACCGCGGGCAATAACGCGTTTACCGGACAATTGCGCGTCGAGGGCGGCACAGCTACTTTTGCGGACGGCCTCGGCAAACCGAACGCGCCCGTCAGTTTGATCACTGTCGGCAAGAGCGCGGCCTCCGATGCGGGCTTCGTGATTTCTGACGGAAGTATTGTCAACAGTTCCGGCGCAGTCCTTGGCGATGACACCGCCTCGCGCGGCCAAGCGACGATAGACGGACCCGATGCGGTTTGGAATTCGACAACATTCCGGATCGGCAACAATGGCGACGGTACGCTGACGATCACCGACGGCGGAACATTGTCGATCGCAGGCGGTTCCGGCACGCTCGAACTGGCAAGCGCGACCGGATCGACCGGCACGTTGAACATCGGCGCGTCGGCAACCCAAGCCGCCGCGTCGGCGGGCAAGCTAGACGTGGGATCCATCAATTTCGGTTCCGGGGACGGCACGTTAGTCTTCAACCATACCGAAACCGACTACGAGTTTGATCTTGAGGTCGCCGGCGCAGAAACAATCGAACATTTTGGCGGCACGACAACACTCACTGCAAACAACGCGGGTTTTGAAGGTGACCTGATCATTCAAGGGGGGACTTTGGCGGTTCTCGATAACCTGGGCGCGAGTTCCACGAAGGGTATTCTGACGGCGGGGGACGCACGGGGGGACGATGCCACCATGTCGATCGCCGGCGCGGAAGTCACGTTTGGCGCCGCGTCGGTAGGCGTTGCGCCGGGGTCGAACGGCACCGTGACGATTTCGAGTTTTCGCGGCAGCCTGACAGTCGGCGACCTTTCCATCGGTGATGGTGGAACTGGGGCAGTGAACGTCACAGGCGATGGTAGACTCATCGCCAAAGCAACCACCATCGGCCAAGCGAAAGGGTCCACCGGGATCCTCAATCTCACCGGTGAAAACTCGACCCTCACCGCTGCCGAGGTCGTTGTCGGTCATCTTGGTGATGGGTCGGTCGCGCTTTCTGGTGGGGCTCTCTTGGGGGCCGGCTCAGGCATGATCATCGGCGACGCTGCGGGCTCCTCAGGCGTGGTGACGGTCGCCGATAGCGGTTCAATTCTGTCCACAGTCGCTCAGCTCGTCGTTGGCAATAGCGGGACGGGAAGTCTGACACTGGCCAAATCAGGCGAGGTCGAAGTGTTGGATGGGGCGCCTCTGACGATCGCAGCGCAGAGCGGATCGTCCGGCACGCTGAACATCGGCGCCGACGCCGGTGCCGCGGCGGTCGCCCCAGGCGTCCTGAGCTCACCAAAGCTTATGTTCGGCAACGGGGCGGGAGCCCTTGTATTCAACCACACGGGTGCCGACTACGCGTTCGCAACAGCCATCTTGGGAAAGGGAAGCATCGATCAAGATGCCGGCACAACACGCCTGACCGCCGACAGCACCGGGTTCACCGGTGACACGACGGTGGAAGGCGGAACGCTCGAGGTAACGGGGCAGCTGGGCAGCACCGAAGGGACGATGACGGTTGCCGGGACCAAGACGAGCGCGGCCAACCTGCTCGTCACCGGGGGTGGAGTGGTTGGCAATAAGACGGGCGTCGTCGGTGGCGAAAGCGGCGCGCTCGGCACCGTGCAGGTCACGGGGTCGGGCTCCAAATGGACCAACGGCGGCGCACTATCGATCGGCGGTGAAGGGGTCGGCACATTGAACATTGCCGACATGGGCGAGGTGAGCTCGCGCACGGGCGTCGTCGGATCGGGATCGGGTTCGCTGGGGACAGTCAACGTGACCGGAGCTGGGTCGTCCTGGCTCAACGCGTCTTGGCTCGTCGTCGGCGATGCCGGCAGCGGTACCGTCAAGATCACCAATCGCGGCAGGGTGGCCGCTGGCGACGTCTCCCTCGGTGTTGCCATAGGTTCCAAAGGCACCGTCGCAATCTCCGGCCAGGGTGCGAGCCTCTCCGCAGACGACACGCTTGTCGTCGGTGTTGCGGGAAGCGGCACAATGGCGATCTCAGGCGGCGCGAGCGCGACGAGTGCGGGTGGCGCAATCGCGCAAGATACCGGGTCGGATGGCCAGGTGACAGTCGCCGGCAACGACTCGCAGTGGATGAGCAATGGCCCGCTCACGGTCGGCTCGGCTGGCACGGGCGAAGTGACGATTGCGGAGGGCGGTGAAATCGCCATCACACGCAGCTCATCGTCGGGGCCAGGACAACTGATGATGGCGAAGAAGGCGGGCGGAAGCGCCACCTTGAACATCGGCGCCGCAAAGGGACAGAAGGCGGACGCCGCCGGTACCTTGATCGCATCGGCCGTCGTCATCGGAGAAGGGGACGGACGGATCGTCTTCAATCACACCGAGGACCGCTATGCGTTCGAGCCTGCCATCTCTGGCAACGCAGTCATGGGACACTACGCAGGCACCACGACACTCGTCGCAGACAACAGCGCGTTCACCGGTTCGGTGCTGGTTGCCGGCGGAACCCTTCGCATTGGCGGTGCGCTCGGCAGCCGCGATGGCACCAAGGGTGACTGGATTATCGGGCAATCGCGCTCCGACGACGGCGCAGTGTCCATCTTCGGTGGCGCAAAGGTCGCCAGCAATTTTGGCATGATCGGTGAGTTCACCGGAGCCAAGGGTTCGGTCAGTGTGTCGGGCGCGGGCTCTCAATGGACAACCGGCAATAACATCACGGTGGGCGTCACTGTCGGTAATTCAGGAACCGGCGAACTCACGGTTTCCGACGGCGGGACGGTGACCGTCGGCCCCGGTGGGATCGGACCGCTGTTCCTGGCAGGCAACGCCACGTCGGTGGGCACGCTGACCATCGGAAGTGCAGCAGGCGGTGCAGCCGCGGCACTCGGTGGTGCGCCGAACCTCGCCGCGCCGGGAACCGTCAACGCCGGCCAGATCGCATTCGGCGATGGAACCGGCAAGATCGTCTTCAACCACGCCGACGTCAGCGGCGACTACGAATTCGCTTCCGAAATCAGCACGCAGGGATCCGGTGATGCCACCATCGTCCACTCCGCCGGTGTGACGAAGCTGACCGGAGACAGCTCCGGTTTCGATGGCACAACGACCATCGACGGCGGTACCCTTTGGCTCGCGAACACGTTGGGAGGCAAGATCAATGTGGGCGGTGGGACTTTGACGGGCAATGGTGTTGCTACCGGAAAGCTCGCTTTCGACGGGGCATCGACCTACCTGGTCGAGCTCGAAGGCTCGAACCCCGTCGGGGTGACTGTAGACGGTTCAGCTCAACTGGCCGGTTTGGTCGGTTACAGCGGCTCTCATGCCGCGAACACTCCGACGAAGATCCTCACAGCCAAGGAAAGTTTCGATGGCACCGAGTTCGCCGGTGTCATCGATCCGTTCCTGTTCATCACCCCAACGCTTAGCTACGACACGTCCGGCACGGAGCAATTTGTCTTGCTCACCATCGAAGAGACGGCGAATTTCTCCGACGTTGCGTTTCACGACAACCATCTTTCGGTCGCAAGAGCGATGGAAACGCTCGACACCGATCACCCTGTGTTTCGAAAACTGTTGGAGATCCAGACCGTGGACCAGGCGCTGGAGAGCTTCCAGGCGCTGTCGGGTGAAATCCATCCATCGATCAAGGGTGCGCTCGTTGAAAACAGTCAGATCCTTGTAAGGACCATCAATCGGCGTCTCGATGACGCGTTTGTCGAGGTGGCAAACCCAATGCCCGGTCCCCGGGACGACAGCGCCGATGAAGGCGACAAGCACGGTGTGTGGATGAGCGCCTATGGCTCATTCACGGCGACGGGCTCGACCCGTCATACGGCGGCCATGGACAACACTACAGGCGGAGTGGCAGTGGGTGTTGACGCCGCCCTCTTTGGCAACAACTGGCGCATCGGCGGGATGGCCGGATACGATCGAACGCACGTGGATGTGGACGGGCTGGCGTCCACCGGCAAGATTGATGGCTATAGCATCGGCGCCTATGGCGGTGGTCGGCTGGGCCTCATCAACGTCAACGCCGGCGCCATCCACACCTGGTATGACGTCGATACGGAACGGTCCAAGACGTTGTTGGGCCGACGCCATGAGGCGTCCTACGATGCGCGCGCCATCCAGCTCTTCGCGCAAACCAGCGTGAAGTTGCAACTCCAAGGCATCAGCTTCGCGCCGTTTGCGGGCGTATCCTCCATTAACCTCCACACCGATGGCTTTGCCGAAACCGGCAGCGCCGCGGCCGTCGTCGCATCGAGCGACGATACGAACACGACCTTCACGGCCTTGGGGCTCCGCGCCACGGTACCGTTGATCGACAAGGTCAAGGCGCATGGCATGATCGGCTGGCGGCACGCCTTCGGGGATATCGACCCGACCACTGGCTTTACTATCGGCGGAAGCGCACCATTTTCGATCCTGGGCGCACCGATTGCGCAGGACGCAGCCGTCACCAGGCTGGCGCTTCAAGGTATGCTCACGGACGACCTTTCTGTCGATGCAACATACGAGGGTCAATACTCCGGCGATGCGATGGCGAACAGCCTAAGTCTAAGGATGAGTTTGAGCTTTTGAAGGTTCAGCGCGAGCCCGCCGATCACCGCTATGGGGCTTCAACGATACGGCTCGGGGCGCTGTTGCAAAGAATGACGAGGTCGAAAAGGGGTTCGGTTATCGCTTCGCACCACGCTACCGCAAGATCCGCAGCAAGGTCGAGACCGCTCTGTGCGGGTTTCGCCATCCGACGCACTACCACAAGGACTGGCCGATCAAGCCAAGACGCCGCGTCAGAGAGGGGCTGATCGTCTCGGAATGGCCAAATATCGAGCGCATCCTGCTCTCGTTGGCGCTGAAAATTACGACCCAGAGCGTGATCGTCGGGAAATCGAGCTCGTACCGCCGCAAGAACCGCACGCAGCGGGCGCTGTGGGAGTGCGACAACATCATCAGCACGCTCTACCTGCTCGACTACATCGATTGCCCGGTGCTGCGGCGCAACGTCCGGCGAGCGCTCAACCGTGGCGAGGCCTACCATGAGATGATCGGTTAACATCGGGCCATGAGCCACGATCAGAATTTCAAGAACCTGACCCTGGACTATCCGCACAAAGCGCCGCTCAATCCTGCCACGAAACGCCGTGCGCGATGCCTTCGTCTCGAACCGCTACGATGAGCTCGACGCCTGCCGAACGGCGCTTGCATCGGGACCTTCAGCCTCTGCCATCAATGCCAAATGTCGGATCGGCGCATTGAGCCGCTGCGCGGAAACGTTAACATCCGTCTCGCCAAGCTGGACGTTGGCGATTACGACGCCATTCTCCTGGCCACCGTCGAACTCATGCACCTCGGCGTCGAAGCCAGGATCCGTGGCCCAATCGAGCCCGCCGTCAGTCTGCCGGCCATCGGTCAAGGCGCCGAAGAGATCCTCGGCGCCTTGATGGATCGTTGATGAGCGCCTCCCGCGATCTGGCCGGCCGCGGCGTGCTGGTGACCCGGCCCGCCACTCTGGCGGAGGAACTCTGCCGGCTCATCGAGGCGACCGGCGGTCGTGCCTTCCGTTTTCCGAGACGGTCTTCACCGAGTAGGTCGCGGATGCCGGCGTCGCGGCAAGCCTGAAAGACTCATGGGACCTCGCGTTTTTCGTCAGTCGGAATGCGGTGGAGCTGGCGCTAGCGCATGTGCCGGCAGGTCGGTGTTGAAGAGCGTCGCTAAAGCAGAAACTGGGCATCGGAAGGGCTCCCAAGGTGCTGCGACGGCGTGTGCAGCGTACGGTATTAGCCCGATTCTCGTGCACGAGGCGGACGCAGGCGGCGGGGCCGATTGGTGAAGGGGTTGCTGGAGCGTCTCGCCGTGCTCGTGATACATTCGGGACGTCCAAGTCACCAAAATGACTCCGCTCGGCGACACTCCGGAGGTTCACGGTGCGGCAGACATACTGGACGCGCTCCGCGAGCGCTGGAGCATCGAGCACAAAGCCAACGACGCCTGGCCAGTGCCAAGACATCAATAAGGACATTTTTTATGCTGTTAATACCGTGGTGCCGACGCTCAACCGAGGCTGCGGCAAACGCGACTTAAAGCAATCGATGGATCACTCGAATTCGAGGAATCAGACCATGAAAACGACTCTCTTCATTGCAGCGATCAGCTTATTGCTTAGCTTGACCGCTTGCGGGACCACCACTGCGTCACGCACCACGACCGGCGCCTTGGGAGGCGCGGCAACCGGCGCGGCAATCGGCTCGTTGAGCGGTGATGCAGGTAAGGGCGCACTCATTGGCGGCGCCGCGGGTGCGGTGGGTGGCGCAATTTATGATGCGAACGAGAAGGAGAAGGAACGTCAGTATCGTCGCGGCTACTAGCGAAACGCCGATTTCTAGCGCCCCGCTCGAACCAGGGCTGGCTCTGAGATATCCCCACAAATCGGCGCCCAGCGCTCACTCGGCGAGCAGGACATCATGGTCATTCGGGACCCATTCATCCGGCTGGCCGATGGCATCGACCAGTGCAGCGATGGTTGTTCGGCAGTCCTCCAGCGTCAGCAGCAACCGGGCCAGGAACAGCCGCGAGTAGGCACGGCGCTTGCCGCTGCCCGGGCGCATGCGTTGGTGGACGCCACAGCGCTCCGCGGCGGTGCCGATCAGCCACAGCAGGATCGCCGCCAAGGAGGCGATCAGCATCAGCACCGTATAGCGGCCGGCGCCGCGCGAGGCGCTGCACTCCAGCCCCTCGCCGAAGTGCTGGCTCTTCATGTCTCGAAAGCTCAGCTCGATTTGCATTCTCTGGCGATAGACCTTGACCAGGCGCTTCGCCGGCCAGTCGGCCAATCGGCCAGTCGCGTCGAGGCTACCAGCAGCCACGGCTCACGGGCATTGCGGGCAGCTTTCAGGCTCTTGTTCGAGCGCGCGCGCTTGCCCGAGGCGGTTTTGTCCCGGCGTCCCTGCTTGGGCTTGCGCACCAGTACGAAGGCGGTGCGCAGCGGATTGCTGCGCACCCATTCGCCGATGCCGAGCGCGGTCGGCGTGCAGGTCGCTTGCTCAAACACCCGCTGACAGCTGCGCCAACGATGCTTGAGCTTGATGTAATCGCGCCCGCACACCCGTCCGACCCAGCGCCAGCCCAGCCGCTCGACCTCGCGGTAGAACGGCACCTTGAAGCCGGAGTCCGCGATGATGATCGGATCCGCCGTTACCGGCAGCAGCGCCTTGATCTGGCGCAGAAACCGATGCTGCACCTGACGGTTACCGAGGTTGCGCTGCATGTGGACCTCCTCGTACAGCGTCAGGCTGCGACCACCCACCGGCACGGAAGCCCGCAGCAGGTGCAGCGACTGGTCCTCCTTGGGGTTTTTGGCCCAAACCGCCAAAAATCTGCACTAGCGATCAGCCGGTAGCATAGAGTCTCGACACCTCCTCGGTCGAGAGCTGCTGGCGAAGCCGCTCCAGGTCGATTGGGGTGAAGTCTTCGTCGAACTGGTAGCGGCCGTAGAATCTTCGTCGAACTGGTAGCGGCCGTAGAAGTTGACGTGCTGCCAGGCAACTGGGGAGACGCGCTTGAGGATCTCCGCGGAGGCCAAGTCCCCCCGCTGTTCGAGTTCGGCCAGTGCCTCGGACAGGATCAGGGCGTTGTACTAGATCACCGCGTTGCCGACCAAGCGGGCGCACTCGTTCCAGACTTCCTGCTCATGCTGTGATCTGGCACGGAAGCGGCCACCGTGGGCGTAGGCGATGGCGCGGCGCAGCTGGTGATAGGCCTCGCCGCGATTGAGCGCCTTCTGGACATTGCGCCGCAGGACTGGGGAATCGATGTAGTCCAGCAGGTACAGGGTGCGGATGATGCCGTTGAGCTCCCACAGTGCCCGCTTCGTGCGATTCTTGCGGCGGTAGGCGCTCAGTTTTCCGACGATCACGCTCTGAGTCGTGCTCTTCAGCGCCAAGGAGAGCAGGATCCGCTCGATGTTGGCCTCTTCCGAAAGGATCAGCCCTTCGCGGACGCGGCGATTTGGTTTGATCGGCCAGTCCTTGTCGTAGTGCGTCGGATGGCGGAATCCGACCAGCCCGTTCTTCACCTGGCGTTTGACATTGCGGTAGCGCGGCGCGAAACGGTAGCCGAATGGGTGCAGCAGCGCGAAGTTGACGTGGTTGGTGCCGTGGGTGTCGGTGGAGTGGATCGCCGGCAGGATATCGGTGGCGTTGTTGAACAATATGTCGAAAACATAATGGCTCTCGTGCTCGTTGGCGCCGATGATCCGGGCGTTCAGAGGGACGTGGTTGGCCAGCAGCGTGTAGGCGACTACGCCCTTGTTCAGGCCAAAGTATTTCGCCGAGTGGCGGGCGTTGCTGGTCGGGATCGCGGCCTCGAACTTCTGTCCGTCGCTGCTCGAATGCACCACCTCATCGATGTCGAAGTGGCGGAAGATGGGCAGCCGTGCGGTCGCGTTGGCGAAGCGGTCGTTCGCCTCCTTCAGGGTCTCCAAGCGGATGAAGTTGGCGGCGGTACTGGCCAACTGGGCACGTGTCAGGTTGGATATCTCTGCCATGCGCCCAAGGCCGATGTTGGTGGCATGCGCCATGAGGGCTGCGATGGTGATCGGTGGACTGGCCCTGTCGCGCTGATAGCGTCCCATGACATGCTCGAAAGCCGACAGGCACTCGGTCTTGCGATCCACGTACAACAGCAGTTGATCGATAGCGATCCGCTCGGCGCCATCGAACAAGGGTTCATGGTCACTGTCAGGTTCCGCGCTGGGCGGCCATTGAGATACTGTGCGCGCAGGTAGTCGATATCCCTGCCCATCAGATCTTCGTCGATGACGAAAAACCGCTGTCGGGCCTTGAAGTAGCCCAGGTGCAGCAGAAAGTGCAGCCGGGTCCGCGCGGTTCTCAGCCCCTCGAATACGGCGCGTTCCCGGGAAGCCATTGCAAAGAACAATTGCTGATCCGAGCTGCTGAACTTGGGAAACCCCCACAGCAGTTCGTACTCCTCGGGCGACAGGATCTGTAGTCGATTGCCCTGTGGAAGCAGTTCATCAAGCGTGTTTGTCATACCGACCCCCAACGAAATCGATCATCATAGCGATCGATTTCCGGGGGTAAATGCGCTAACCGCTACTGCACCTTTTCGGGCGTTTGGGCGAAAATGACCAGGAACGCACCGAGGAGCTCAAGCAGCAGTTGCTTCGGACCGGGATTCCTCTGTGAGGCTCCGAGGGGCACGCCCTTTCGTAGTCAGCGAGCGTGAGTCGAAAGCAGATGTTGGCGAGTCGCAGTCAATGACCGTGAGCCCGTTGTCACGGAGCGTGAGCCCGAGACGCGGCTCATTGTCAGCAAACGTGAGCCCAAACCGAGGGCTGTTGGCGAGCCTGACAGTTTATATTCGCGAGTCGCTACACCTATCCGTACCGGTCACCGTGAGAAGCATGCTAATGACACCTCATAAAACACTTGCGGCGAGCAACTTGCGTCGAAAAGTGTCCCCCGTGATTTCGGCACTGGTCCTGCTGCTTACGATCGCCACGTTGGCGATGACCACGGCCAATGCGGCTGGCCGACCATATGGCCAGCGACTAGCGGGAACAGTTGAGAGCGGCGGGAACGGCTTAAGCGGATATGCCGTCACTGTGTACGCCAGTTATCTTGGCAGACGGACCGACTGGCGCGTTCTGGGCACGGCCACCACGAACGGCGCCGGAGAGTTTTCTATTCGGCTGAGGCGCGTATGGCGGCCAGCGATCTTGTTTGTGGTAGCCGACAAATTTGACGCCATGCTCGTCAGCGCGATCGGCCGTGCCGCCAAGATACCGCACGACGTCGTGGTCAACGAGCTCACCACGGTTGCCACCGGAACCGCTTTCGCCCAGTTCATCGACGATCAAGAGATTCTCGGAAACAGCTACGGGATGCTGAATGCGGTGAGAATTGCGGGGAACATGGCGAATCCGAAGACCGGCGAGACAGGTGCGGTGCTCGCCAATTCGCCGAACGGCATTGACACATCAACGCTGAAGACGTTCAACACCCTCGCCAACATCGTTGCGGGTTGCATCGCGGATGTCGAGAACGCGACAGACTGTAACGCCTTGCTTAGCGTAGCGCAGGCGCCGGACGGAACACCGGCCGCGACGGTACTCGAGGCGGTCTCCAATATGACCAAGAATCCGTCGAACGCGGTTGAGCCGCTATTCGAGCTGGCGTCGACCGTCTATACCCCCGCGTTGACCGAAGCACCGGCATCCTGGCTCGTGTTCATCAAGTTCACCGGCGGTTTCTACAGTGACTACGCGTCCACCAACCTGATCAACGGGCCGGGGCAGGTGGTCATCGATAGGCGCGGCTCCTTTTGGATCAACGATAACTACGTTCCGGTCGATCCCTTCCCAGGTGAACTCGACGACAGTGAAGTCGTCCCGGATCCTCCGGGGCTGCCGCTCGATGACTACATCGCTTGTGCCGGCAAACGCCTGTTGAGGTTCTTTCCGTGGGGTGAACCATACGCCGGGATGCCGCTTGATACAGGTTACACCGGCGGCGGCCTCAGCGGCGCCGGATTCGGCATTACGCTCGATCCGCGCGGTCGCGTTTGGGTAGGAAACTTCGGCTTCGAGGCCCCAGTTTGTTCTCAGATCCCCGAGATTGCAGCGTCGCATGACAGCGTCTCGTTGTTCCGTGCAAACGGCCGGCCTATCTCGGGCCCGAACGGCTACACCAAGGGCGAGATCTGGTGGCCGCAGGCGACAATGTCCGATCGCAAAGGCAACATCTGGATCGCAAACTGCGGCAACGACACCGTGACCTTGATTCCACGCGGCAAGCCTTGGCGAGCCCGCAACATCGCGCTCCCAGGAGGTCTGGGGGAAAGCGGCTACTTTAAGCCGGTCTATGACGAGAACGATCCAAACACCCAGCCGCGCCTGAAGCCGTTTGGACTCACGATCGATCCTAAGGGGCGGGCTTGGGTCACCGGAAACTTCACCGGTAACAACGCTGACGGTGATCCGATTGGAGCTGTGTACCGTGTTTGGCCGAACGGCTACGTCGAGACCATACCAGACACGACAACTAAGGACGGAATGCCGCTGTTTTCGCGGCCAATGGGCATCGTCGGCGACAGCAAAGGCAACATATGGGTGTCAAACTCGGACGCTGTCAACGTGCCTTGCGTTGACCCCTTCACACGGCAGGCCGGGGGCGATCCGTCTGTGGCCTTTATTTCGGCTGACGGGCGTAAGCGCCGCGTTTTTGACGGTGGCGGGCTGACCATTCCATGGGGCAGCGTGGTCGACGGTGACGACCAACTTTGGGTGTTCAACTTTAACGACCGCCTCGAAGCGAGCGAAGACGGGCTGGAGTATCCGCCCACGGCCTTGTCCCGCTTCTGCGGAACGGGAAAATGTCCGGCCGGAAAGAGCCTCGGCGATCCAATCTCCCCAACCTCCGACAACGGGACCTCGTCATACGGCGGCTATACGACCGACACACTCGATCGCGTGACCGGCGGTGCGATCGGACCGTCCGGCGCGATCGTGATCTTGAACAACTGGCAAAAGCCAGGACCACGCCCGGTTTACTACAACACCAGCCCAGGCGGCAACTCGTTCGTTATCGTTCCCGGTGCAGCCGCGCCGGTGAAGACTCCGTTGATCGGCCCACCGCGATCGTTTGGCGCGCGCCATCATTAGGGAGACGCCGAAGTATTCGGCGTCTCCCTCCGGGCAGGGATGCCCGGACATTTTCAGTGCCGCTAAGGCACTGAAAATGAGGTAGCCCGGGAACCGCGTTTTGGGGGTGTAAGCCCAAACCCCAGAAAATTCCGTCAGCTCAAATCTAGCCCTGCTTCGGGCTACCCGGCAACATTGACACGGGTCTCGTCGCTCGCTCTGGAGTTCCGGCGAGGGCTTCTCTAGAATTCACGCTCGCACCCCCAAGCGTCCAAAGCAAGCGATGGCTGGTTCCACCAGCACAGCGGCGGGGCAGCACCGACCTGGACGCTCCATTCCCCTCGCGCGCAATGCCCCCTAAACGACCACAAGCTCGGTGACGCATGGCCCCCACCCCAGAACATCACGAGATCGCGGCATCGATCGACAAGGCAGTAAGCGCGTTCCCCGACACGGCCGGGGGCATGGAACAGCTCCTCGCTAACATGTACAAGTACATGCCGGACTTCAAGCGGATTCTCGATACCTCAGCACCGGGCGATATGGATCTGCTCTGTGAGCAATACCCCAATTTCTATCGCTTCGCGAAACTCATGGAGCAATTCGCCGCAGCTAGCGCAGCCGGTAACTTCGACGACATTCTCGGCAAACGTCACTAGCTGGGGCAGACCCAACAGTCGTGTTTATGTCGTGCTCGGCATAAACACGATTACCCCGTTGGCCGGATTATGCCGAGCAATGTTGGCGAGCGTATGTGGGGCGGTAGGTTCATCGGGTTCTACTCGGCATAATCAGAGTGACGCGAGGAACGCCAGCAGCGGGTCATCAGCCTTGAAACGTGTCATCGTGCCCGTGACTGGGTTCAGTTTGGACAGTGCCTGCTCTTTGACCGTCAGGTCGGTCTGAACGTAGACGTGAGTCGTTTCCAGGCTCTCGTGACCGAGCCATAGCGCGATCGACGCCACGTCGACACCGGCCTGCAACAGATGCATCGCAGTGGCGTGGCGCACGACATGGGGCGTTATCTTTCGCTCTGCGAGGCTCGGGCATCGGGAACTGGCCCCTTGGACCGCGCCCTGCAGAATGTAGTCAATCCCGTCTCGCGACAACGACCGGCCTCGGGCGCTGGGGAACGCAATCCCGTCGTCGGCGCCGTCGAGCTCCTGGAACCAGTCGTGGAGAACCCTGCGGGTATGCGGCCATAGCGGGATGACCCGCTCTTTGCGACCTTTACCCTTGAGTTGCAGGAACGCGCTCTCGCCGAAGTGAACCTGCTGTCGCTGCAAACCGGTGATCTCCGAGACCCGCGCGCCGCTGTTGTACAGCGTCAACAGCAGGGCGTGGTCACGCCGCCCTTTCCAGATTTTGCGATCCGGTACAGCCAGAATCGCGTCAACTTCTTCTCGGGTCAGGTAGCCGACCAGCCGCTTTTCCGCTCGTTTCACGGGAATCGCCAGTATGCGGGCGGCCAACGCGACACTGGCTGGATCGCGCAGTGTCACCAGACGGAAGAACGAGCGTATCGCCGCCAGGCGAAGATTGCGCGAGCGGATCGCGTTGCCGCGCTGTTGCTCCAGGTGATCCAGAAACGCCAGTACCGTCGGCGCATCGACGTCGCTCACCTGCAACGCCGCAGGTTCGATGCCGGTTCGGTCCTTGATGAATTGAAGCAACAGGCGAAACGTATCTCGGTAGCTGGCCAAGGTACGCGGACTCACCCGTTTTTGCTGGCAGAGGTGGTCTGTGAAAAACACCTGTAAGTGCGTTCCGATCAAGGTGGCGCTCGCATTCATGGCGCTTCTCCGATATCGGCAAATCGCTGAAAGCGTTCGGCTGCAGGTGTAAGCAACTCCGGTGTTGCAGTGAGATACCAGTAGGTCTCTTCGGGGCGGATGTGGCCGAGGTAGATGGCCAGTTCCGGTAGCAGTTCACGAACGTCTCGGCCGGCCTCAGACCAGTGACGTAGTCGATCAATGGCGAAACCGTGACGGAAAGAATGCAGGCAAGGATGGCGAGCAGTGTCGTCTGCTGGTTCTATCCGAAGCCGCCGGCAGCAGTTTCGAAACCAGCGCTGCAACGCCGAGTAGTTGATGGGTCTCCCGTGCGTCGATAGCAGTAGCGTTTCGGACAGTGCATCGTAACGAGCCGCGGCGCGGCGCTCGATGTAGTTATTCAATTGCTCGACGGCAGTCGCGTGCAGCGGAACCAGTCGTGATTTCTGGAACTTGGTTTCGCGGATCTGAAGAAATGCTGGCGCGTGATCGAGCTTGGCATCATCGACCGTCAGTCGCAGCGCCTCACGGATGCGCAATCCGGTGCTGGCCAGCAATCCCAGGAGCGTGACCAGTGTGTGGGGTCGAAGCGAATTCCGTGGCTGAGCATGGCGCGCAGCGTCCAGGAGTTGGGCGATCTGCGAGGGTGTGAACAGGAACGGTTTTGGCCGCCGTTCTCTGCGGATAACGCCAGGCGGGGGTATCTCGATGCCCGGTTCGATGGCGTGCAGGTAGCGGAGGAACTGTCGCGCGATGCTCAGTCGGTTGACTGCGCCGGCACCTCCGCGCCGAGGCAAATACGCCCGTGCCCAGTCGATCACCAGTTGGGCATGAACCGGTCCATCGCCGCCCTGAGCGATGACGAAGTCGATGAGTTTGGGCAACAGGACGCGTTCGGCCTCCATGCGCAGACCCAATGCCTCGCGCAAACTCAGATAGGCCTCCAGGTGACGATCCAATACCCCCCGGTTCATGGTGTCACCTCCGGCCAGGGTAAGGCCACCTGCGCAAGTGCCTCGAGGTCGAGCTTTGCGTAGATGCCGGTCGTCTGCAGCGATTGATGGCCCAGTACATCGGCCACGGCCTTGAAGCTGGCGCCCTGGCAAACCATCTGGGTCGCCGCTGTGTGGCGCAGCGCGTGGGCACCGACCTGAAGCTCGAGCGGGAACCCGGCCCGTCGGCAGGCACGTCGAACCAGCCAGCCGACACACGTCGGACCGGAGAACGGCGCGAACGGTGGACGCACACCCAGAAAAATCTCACGATGAGCACTGGCTGGCCGACCCTCGCGCAGGTACGCAACCAATGCCTCGCCAACCTCCAGGGTCAAAGGCAGTCGACGTTCCCAGTAGGTCTTTGCGGCCCGGATCCGGAGTTGCCCTTCGTGCCAATCCACATCATCGAGGCGCAGTTGTACCACCTCGCCAGCACGAAGCCCCAGTCGAGCCAGCAGTAACAGCGCAGCGCGGTCGCGCCGGCCCATCGCTGTCGTGCTGTCACAGCTTGCCAGCAGCGATGTCACGTGGTCGGCGCTCAAGTGTCGTGGCAACGTCTGGTGCTGCCACTGCGGAACCTTCGGGATAGCGGCATCCAGTCCCGATACGACCTCGCCGCCAAAGACCAGGAAGCGCAGCAATGAGCGAATCGCCACCGCTGGATGCTTGCGACCAAACCCGCGCCGGCCGCTGACGTCCTGGAAGACGAAGGCGCTCAGTTCTTCGGCGGTCAATGTGTCCCAGCTCACCGGGCCAGCGCCGAAACGTCCGACCAAGAAACGTCGAACGATGGTCTCGTAGCGGTCGCGCGTGTTCGCCGCCGCGCCGACAACCTGCTCCAGATAGGTGTCATAGCGCTCCAACCACCGTTCGACATCGGTGCTAGGTTGCTCAGACGGCTCGCGCCCCACACCCTCTTGCCGCAACAGCTTGACGAGATGGTTCAGGCTGCAGCCAGCCTTGGGGCACTGAGTGTCACGGGTGCGTTTCAGCTCGTCTACGTATTTTCGAACAAGCGCTGGCGTGACATCGCCGATGCCTTGTCCTTGTCGCAAAATCCATGCGCCGAACTTGTCGCTGGCATACAGACAAGTGCGGATCCAGGTGCGCGAATAGCCCCGCTGCTGGAGCGAATCGGCAAGTTGCTCCAGATAGGGGCCGAACAAGCCGGCTCGTAACCGGCTCAGAACGCAGCGACGCGTGAAATACTGATCCAACATGAGCTTCTCCTCCAGGTAGCCGAAATGGCAACAAAGAGGAGAGTCTTGAGATCGGATTATGTCGAGTGATCCTTCGAGGCGAAGGCCTGTGTGCGAGGG
>JBATTL010000016.1:0-5621 GCA_049670525.1 Thiohalocapsa sp.
GCGAGCGGCTCGCTGTAAGGATCGATGTCCATGTGTCCCGCGATGGCGTAAGCGACCACCAGCGGCGGTGAGGCCAAGTAGTTCATGCGTACCTCGGCGTGGACCCGTCCCTCGAAGTTGCGGTTGCCGGAGAGGACCGAGACTGCGGTCAGGTCGCCGTCGGCGATGGCCTTGGATACCTCGGGACGCAGCGGGCCCGAATTGCCGATGCAAGTGGTGCAGCCGTAGCCGACGACGTGGAAGCCGAGCTGCTTCAGCGGTTCCATCAGGCCGGCCTGCTCCAGGTAGCGCGTCACCACCATCGAACCCGGACCCAGCGAGGTCTTGACCCAGGGCGGCACGCTCAGGCCGCGCTCGACCGCTTTCTTGGCGACGAGACCGGCACCCAGCATGACGTTGGGATTGGACGTGTTGGTGCAGGAGGTGATGGCGGCGATCACGACGGCACCGTCGCCGATCGCGACCTGCTTGCCGTCGATCGTGGTCTTGATCGGCGGCTTGGTCGTGACTCCACGCTCGTTGTTGAGCGCCGTCAGCGCGTCCTCGAAACTGGCTTTGACCTCGGTCAGTGCGACCCGGTCCTGCGGCCGTTTCGGGCCGGCCAGGCTCGGTACCACGGTGCCAATGTCGAGTTCCAGCTTTTCGCTGTAGTCGGCCTCGAAGCTGCCGTCCGCGTCGAACATGCCCTGGGCCTTGGCATAGGCCTCCACCAACGCGACCTGCTCGTCAGAGCGGCCAGTCAGACGCAGGAAGTCAAGTGTCTCGCCGTCGATTGGGAACAAACCGCAGGTGGCGCCGTACTCCGGGCCCATGTTCGCGATGGTCGAGCGGTCGCCCATCGGCAGGGTCGCCACGGCGGGGCCATGGAACTCGACGAACTTGCCCACCACGCCATGCTTGCGCAGCATCTCGACGATGGTCAATACCAGGTCGGTCGCTGTGGCACCCTCCGGCAGCCGGCCCGTCAGCTTCACGCCGACCACCTTCGGGATCAGCATGGAGACCGGTTGACCGAGCATCGATGCCTCGGCCTCGATGCCGCCAACGCCCCAACCCAACACGCCGACACCGTTGATCATCGTGGTGTGGGAATCGGTACCGACCAGGGTATCCGGATAGGCCTGCAGTACGCCGTCGACCTCGCGGCCGAAGACGACGCGGGCGAGATACTCGACGTTGACCTGGTGCACGATGCCGGTGTCGGGTGGAACGACTTTGAAGTTGTCGAAGGCGTACTGGCCCCACTTCAGGAACTCGTAGCGTTCCTTGTTGCGTGAGAACTCCAACTCCGCGTTCAGGCCGAAGGCCTGGTCGGTGCCGTAGTTGTCCACTTGAACAGAGTGGTCGATCACCAGTTCTGCGGGCTGCAACGGGTTGATCTTGTCCGGGTCGCCGCCGAGGGCGGTCATCGCATCGCGCATTGCGGCAAGGTCCACGACGGCGGGTACGCCGGTGAAGTCCTGCATTAGCACACGCGCCGGGCGGTATTGGATCTCGGTGTCGGGCTCCGCCTGCGGGTCCCAGTTCGCCAGGGCCTCGATGTCGGCGCGCTTCACGGTCACCCCATCCTCGAAGCGCAGCAGATTCTCAAGCAGGATCTTCATCGAAAACGGCAGCCGAGCGCTGTTGGCGACGGCGTCGACGCGAAAGATCTCGTAGGTCTTGCCGGCGACGTCGAGGCGGGCCTTGGCCTTGAAGCTGTCGTGCATGGGTGGCTCCTGGTGGAAATATTGCAGTGCGGTAACCGCGCAATTCTAGCCGCGCGGGACGCGAAACGCATCCGCACGCAACTGATTCAATCTATTTAGTTGAATTTGGCGCCCCGGTCCGGGGCGGGTCTGGCGCAGGTCCGGGGCCATCAACGCCTGTCAGGCGCTGGCGGTGGACGTCAGATAGGAACGTGCCGAGTCCAGCAGTTTGCGCCGCCCGACCAGAATCTGCCAGCGGCTGCCGCCGGTCTGCCGCCAGAGCATCGCTGAACGAATGCCGGCCAGCAAAAGCGCGCGGACGCGGTCCTGGTTGTCCGAATTCTGAAGATAAAGCGGGTTACCCCGGACGACGATTCGGGGCTGCAGTTTGCTGATAGTATCTGCGTAGATACCGGCCAGTCCCGCCAGTACCTCGCGGTCGAGCAGCGGTAGGTTGCCCCTGGCCCCGGCGGCGGCGGAAATACGGCCGCCGATCTCCGCGAGCATGTCGCGACGACCGGCCAGGATGCGCTCGTGTTTCAGCAGCGCGAGGACATAACGCGTCAGCTCGATGTCACGCTCCGGTTGGCCCGTGATCTGGGCGACCACCTGACGCGCGCCGGTGGACATCGCGCCTGGCTCCCCGTAGACCGAACGCACGTCGGCGGCGTCGATCTGGAACAGGCTGAAAATGCAGGGCTCCATATGCTCGATGTCGACGCTGCCCCGGTTGGCGATGCGCTGGACGCAATGGGCCGCCTGATGGACGCCCGAGAGGGCGATGGTGCGGTCTTGGTCGGTATGTTCCATGTGGCCTGTCGATATTCGGATTACAGGATGCGGTGCCGGATGTCGTGCTGAGGTGCGGGTCGCGTAACCCGTATCGGTTGCACCTCGTCATTCGGCGGTCACGACAACGCAGCCGCCCACGCATTCATCGCCGGCGTAAAACACCGCGGACTGGCCCGGTGTGATTGCGCGCTGGGGTTGGGCGAAGTGGACCCGGCATTCGCTATTATCGTACTTGACCAGGGTGCAGGCTTGCAGCGGTTGCCGATGGCGCAGCCTACAAAGGCATTCGTGAGAACGCTGAGCAGGCAGACGGCCGTTGATCCAATGCAGTTGCGCACCGGTCAGCGCATTGGCCCAGAGTAGCGGATGGTCCGTGCCCTGGACCACGATCAGCGCATTGCGCGTGGCGTCCTTGGCCGCAACGAACCAGGGTGCTTCGCCGGCTTCAGGTAGGCCGCCGATGCCCAGCCCCGACCTTTGTCCGATGGTATGCCACGCGAGACCGCGGTGCTCGCCGATGACTCGACCCTCCGACGTCTCGATGGGGCCGGGCTCACTTGGCAGCCAGCGGGCAAGAAAATCGCCAAACCGTCGCTCGCCGATAAAGCAGATGCCGGTACTGTCCTTCTTTTCGGCGTTTACCAGTCCCACCCCGCGGGCGATTTCACGCACGTCCTCCTTGTTGAGCTCGGCCAGCGGAAACAGCGTCCGGGACAGCTGTGTTTGATCCAGCAGATGCAGGAAATAGGTTTGGTCTTTGGCTGCGTCTGCGCAGAGACGCAGGTGGCTGCCTGCGTCGCCATGGGTCACGCGTGCGTAGTGTCCGGTCGCAATCCAGTCCGCACCGAGGTCCAGGGCATGTTCCAAAAACGCACGGAATTTGATCTCACGGTTGCACAACACGTCCGGGTTTGGCGTGCGCAGTGCACGGTACTCCGCCAGGAAGTGCTCGAACACGTGCTCCCAGTATTCGGTTGCGAAGTTAACCCGGTGCAGTCGGATCTTGAGCCGGTCGGCCACGGCCTGTGCATCCGCTAGGTCTTCCGCTGCCGCGCAATAGCCAGCTTCGTCATCCTCTTCCCAGTTCTTCATAAAGAGACCCTCGACCGCGTAGCCTTGCTCCATTAGGAGGAAGGCCGCAACCGCCGAATCGACGCCGCCTGAAAGGCCGACGATAACGCGTTCTTGGAGTTGGTCGGAGTAGGACATGCCGCGATTCTACAATGTTGGGCCGGTGGCTTAGGGTCGCGCCGCGAAATCCGCGCGACGAGACAAAGCGCTCTGGTCCGTCCGGACTTGTCACGCAAGGGCATTGTTGCGCCGTTGCAATGGCGGGATCTGACTTCTCGACCTCTGAGGCCGAATGTTGGTCGATGCAGACCTGCCATCGGCGTCGCCACCTATGGACCGTCCGGACTTGACATGGGTGCGGCTGGTCCGGTTCGAAATCGACCTGGGCCAACCCGACCCTATGGAGAGGATTCGGTTGGTCTCGGGACGAGAAAATCAGGTGGTCATCGGACGCATTGAATCAATCCGAGGGTGCCCTCGGCCGGGTCGCTCAAGGCGTGCGATGGTAACATCCAGAACCATATTGCTACCTGTCACGCACCGGAGCCGACGAGGCTCTGCATATCGAGGAAACAGAATCATGGCCTATCAGCACATCGACACCCCAACCGGCGGCGAGAAGATCGGCGTCAACAGCGACTTCAGCCTGAACGTGCCGAAACGGCCGATTATCCCGTACATTGAGGGCGACGGCATCGGCGTCGATATCACGCCTGTGCTCAAGGACGTGTTGGATGCGGCGGTGGACAAAGCCTACGGTGCTGAACGCGGCATCGCGTGGATGGAAATCTATGCCGGGGAAAAATCAACACGCATTTACGGTGACGACGTCTGGTTACCGGATGAGACGCTGGAGGCAGTCAAGGAATTTGTGGTCTCCATAAAAGGGCCGCTGACGACTCCCGTCGGTGGCGGAATTCGCTCTCTCAACGTGTCCCTGCGACAGCAGCTCGACCTGTTTGTCTGCCTACGCCCGGTGCGCTATTTCGCCGGGACGCCAAGCCCGCTCAAACAGCCGGAACATACCGACATGGTGATTTTCCGCGAGAACTCGGAGGATATCTACGCCGGCATCGAATGGCAAAGCGGCACGCCCGAGGCGCAAAAGCTCATCGACTTTTTACAAGACGAAATGGGTGTCACCAAGATTCGCTTCCCGGCCACCTCTGGTATCGGCGTCAAACCGGTCTCCAGTGAAGGCACTAAGCGACTGGCGCGCAAGGCGATCCAGTACGCCATCGATAATGACCGTCCATCGGTGACGCTGGTGCACAAGGGAAATATCATGAAGTTCACCGAGGGCGCCTTCAAGGAATGGGGCTACGAACTGGCGCGTGACGAATTCGGCGCCGTGGAGATCGGCGGAGGCCCTTGGTGCAGCTTCAAGAGCCCAAGGACTGGCAAAGAGATCACGGTCAAGGACGTCATCGCTGACGCCTTTTTGCAGCAGATCCTGCTGCGGCCAAAGGAGTACGACGTCATCGCGACACTGAATCTGAACGGCGACTACATCTCCGACGCGCTTGCGGCCCAAGTCGGCGGTATCGGCATGGCGCCGGGTGCGAATCTGTCGGATACGGTAGCGATGTTCGAGGCCACCCACGGCACGGCACCCAAGTACGCCGGCAAGGACATGGTAAACCCTAGCTCTCTGCTCCTTTCCGGCGAGATGATGCTACGCCACATGGGTTGGCTTGAGGCAGCAGACCTGATCATCAAGGGCATCGAGGGTGCGATCTCCGCCAAGACGGTTACCTACGATCTCGAGCGCCTGATGGAAGGAGCGACCAAGCTGGACTGCTCGGAGTTTGGCAAGGCCGTGATCGAGAATATGTGAGACGCCGCATCCGACTTCTGCTGGGACAAGGTACGGAATGCGTTGCGCGGCGCCTGGGCAGGGGCCGAGTCCTGTTTTCGTGTCAGTCCCGCGTCATTTTCGGCCGCCGAAACGCTGAAAATGGAGCGATCCGCAAACCGGCATTTGCGGATCGCAGCTCATCTTCAAGACTGAATGCTGGAGAACCGCCGCTCGACGATGGTTTCGGCGCAGTGCCGCGGCGAGTCCGGCGC
>JBATTL010000017.1:0-3235 GCA_049670525.1 Thiohalocapsa sp.
GCACCCCGGCGAAGCTACCTTGAACCGCTAGCGGCTTAGCGGGGGTGGCCGGAACGATCATCAAGGCCATCCGGCCAGAAGTCGGGATTTAGGATCTCCTGCTCACTGTACGTGCATTGCGGGGGAAATAGCGCGTTCGCCAGTCCGGTTTCGCGCGCAGCCGAGCGGCGTGCTTTCGGATAAGCATAACCGATGTACTCGGCGACCAAGCCCTTCATCGAGGGACTCTGGCGCAGCAGCGTGTCGATCTGGTCTCGCTGCTCATCGATAGAGCCGATCCAGCCGGAGGATCGATTCTCAGGCTGATATTGCCACTTCAACAGATGGAGCAACAGCACCTTCAGCCGACTCTCGAGTTCACGGCGTTCACTTGCTCCCAAAGTCTCGATCTCCTCCGCAAGATGCTCAAGGTCTGCATCGGCAAGTTGACCGCAGCGGAGCAGGCGTACCTGCTGTTCGGCCCACGCATGAAAGTCTTGGTCGTAAAGGTCGTTGCCCGTTTTCACTGCACCACCTCCTGAGACTCCAGCCAACGCACGGCACGGCTGACGGTTGCATAGTGCACGTGGAAATAGCCGGCGATCTCCTGCATCGTATAAGCCCCCGTTGCAAAGGCGCGCGCCATCGCCTCGCGTCGATTCGGGAAGTCCCGTTAAAACCACTCCAGAGATCGCGCCATCGTGCGGCGCTGAGCCCGCGGCACTTCACGCAGTTCCCCGCTGCTCAGCCTCGCGTCGCGAACCGTTTGCTCGACGAACGCGGCGCTGCCAAGGAAGATCTGGTGGCGCAGCTCGGTCCACGGGCTCGGCTGTCCAACGCCCGCCGCGACAAAGCCGGCGAAGCCGGTTTGAGCATCCGAACGGTCCGTCGCAAACTGTCCAAGCACCCAATCGGTCTCGAGCCACGTCGGCGGGGCCGTCAAGCCCATCATCGCCCGATAGCTGCTCCAAGGCCAGTCGCCTGCCTGCCCCACCATGTGCGCCCTCACCGGGTTGAGCACGACATAGCGCGACAATTCCAGAAGGTATGCTTCTCGCTCGACGAGGATCGCCTTGAAACGCCCCTGAAACAAATGCCCGACCAGTCGATGCACCCGATTGAAGTATTGCGTGTAAACGCCGTTGAGCTGACGCATACCCGCCGAGAGGTTTGCGTCAGGCGTTTCGATGGCGAAGTGATAGTGATTCGTCATCTGGCACCAACCATGGCAGCGCCAGTTGAACCGCTCGCACACCTCGCCAAACAGGGTCAGCCAAGCTGTTCGATCCGCATCAACGCGATAGATCGGCTCCCGTCGGTCGCCGCGCGCGGTGACGTGGTAAAGCCCGCCAGCCAGTTCGATGCGCAAGGGTCTTGACATGCTTCCAGCTTAGCTCATGAGTGTTGGATTGCAAGACCTGACCCCTTTTTTCCTTTTTTTTTTGACTCAGAGCGCCAACAATGCCTGTTGCCTGCGGCCGGGCGCCCGCGTTTCAAACAACGACGCGTCGGCTTGCATCAACGCAAGCTCAAGGGCAGCCCCGATACGTTGCCTCTGCATTCCAGTCGCTAACAGGCCCCTGCAGTCGGATTCCGTGATCGGGCTACCCGCCAGGTAACGCGTCCCGGCGCTGAACCGCCCCAGATTGGCGTCCCACCAGGCCTGTATTCGCGCCGGGTTGGGCCAAGGCAAGTCTTCATCCGGGTCCATGCTGACATCTTCATCGGCCGGGGCCTCCGTCGGGCCGGCCTCGAAACCGTCTGGCTGATCGGCATCGAGATCCTCGTAAGCAAGGTCCGCACCGGTGATCATACTGAATGCCTCCCCCGCGACCCGCTCCCACTCGGGCGTCTCTGTCATTTGCTGAATGAGCCAGGGCACATAGGCAACATCGCCGCGGATGGCGCAACCAATGATCAGATCACGCCGCCGACCGGATGCTCGCGACAATGCCTTGAGCCAATCAGCAGCGTCGCCGAAATCGAGAACGCGCAACAGGATTTGGGTCGCGCGCGCAGAGAAGGGCCCCTCGGTCAACGCGAAGTTCTTGAGCGACGTAACTCCCGCACCGCGATCGCCCAACAGCACCGCCGACCACGCCGCCCAAAACGCACATGCCGGATCATCATGTCGAAATTGGCCCTGCAGAGCCGGCAACAGATCCCGACGCCCCGTCTCGCCGACGGCACGCAGCGCGCGTGTCTTGAGGCCAGGATCGGGGTCATCGATCGCTCTGCGCAGGTGATCGCCACAGTCAACCCGATGGACCGCGCAGGCCGCTATCCCGACCCGCCTCCACATCGACGAGTCCGAGCTCAGCAGCGCGGCAATCTTCCCTTTGAGTTTATCGGGATCGATCCAGCCAATGGCGGAAATAAAGCCACGCTCGGTCTCCGGGGCCATCTCCACCGCCGCGTAAACCTCCCGAAGCTGCTGCGATTCGTCGCCCTCCAGGGCAATCACCGCGGCAGCAAAGACCTCTCCGCTCTCCTGCTGCAATCCCTCGGAGCAAAACACCCAGCCAGGGTCTCCGGCGACCCGCAGCCCGTCGATGTGCGCCTCCACTCGCTCATCAAGGTCCGCGAGATCCTGCAGCGAATAGTGGGGCGCGGCCACCGCGAGGTCCCGAAGCAACCATAGGAACGCAGCTTCTTCAGCATGTTGCGAAACGATCGACTCGATGATCGGCAAGTTCCAAGCCCCTCCGACATGTTGTTTCTCCCGGTCATAGACTGGCCGAGACTTCCGCGACGCGCGGATTCAAGCCTAGCACCCAATCGGTCTCAAGGCACGGCGGCGCGGGCGCCAAACCCATCATTGCCCGATAGCTGCTCCAACTCCAATCGCCAGCCTGCCCGACCACACATACGGGCGCGCACTGGATGGAGCACGACATAGCGGGACAAATCCAGAAAATAGGCGTCCCGCTCGACCAGGATCGCCTTGAAACGCTCCTGGAATAAATGCCCGACCGGCCGATGCGCCCGATTGAAGTGCTGCGTGTAAACGCCGTTGAGCTGACGCATACCTGCCGAGAGGTTTGCGTCCGACGTTTCGATGACGAAGTGATTGTGATTGGTCATCTGGCGCCAGCCAAGGCAGCGCCAGCTGAACCGCTCGCACACCTCACCAAACAGGTTCAGCCAAGCGTTTCGATCCGCGTTATCGCGATAGAACGGCTCCCGTCGGTCACCCCGCGCGGTGACGTGGTCAGGCCCGCCGGCCAGATCAATGCGCAAGGGTCTTGCCATACTC
>JBATTL010000018.1:0-4184 GCA_049670525.1 Thiohalocapsa sp.
GAGGAGACCTGCGCGCCGCTCAACCTGGTCGCGGTGGCATGTCGTGCCGGCGGCGCGGGCGCCATGGCCCATTCGCGCCGCTGCGGTCTGCCGGATGACGCCTATGAGCATGACGGACAACTGACCAAGCGCGACCTGCGGGCCGCAGCGTTGGCACGACTGGCGCCGCTGCCCGGGCAGCTGTTGTGGGACATCGGCGCCGGCTGCGGTTCCATCGGCATCGAATGGCTACGCGCGGACAGCAGTTGCCGTGCCGTCGCCATCGAGTCGGAGGAGTCCAGGCGCACATTGATCGAACACAACCGCGATAGCCTCGGCGTCCCCGGCCTGATACTCATCGCCGGCCGCGCACCGGAGGCGCTGGAAGGTTTAGAGCCGCCCGACGCCATCTTCATCGGCGGTGGTCTCACCGTCGAAGGTGTTGCCGAGCGCTGCTGGCAGTCCCTGAAACCCGGAGGACGATTGGTCGCCAACGCCGTCACGGTTCAGAGTGAGGCGTTTCTGGTCGGCTTGCGCGAGCGTATCGGCGGTGAACTGAGCCGAGTCTCGGTCGCCCATGCCTCGCCGCTTGGCCGTTTCGACGGCTGGCGTACGGCGATGCCGGTGACTATCCTGACGGCCCTGAAGGCATCGTAAGGCGATTGCCAGAGAATCATGCACCAGATGGCGGCGGAGTCGTGCTCGCCTTCAAGGAGTGGCGTTAGGAGCAGAGCCGCGTTACGTGACGGCCGGCGCGACGCAGGATGATCGCGCTACCCGACCGGGCTGGTCATCGCACAAGGTCGCAATCTCGTTTAACCCTGTGCCAAGCCTACCGAGAATCCGGCTCAAGTCCGGCCTGACTACTTCGATCTCCATCACCATCGCATGATCCACGCCCGCATGATCCACCCGGAATCTGCGTGTCACCGGTTCGGGGTAACGGCTCGTGAGCGCGGTGTCTAGTCGGGCTCGGTCGTCAACGGAACACGCTCCCAGATTGCATCCTCCCACAAGAAGCTGGCATCGGCGCCAGACGGAAGATGGCAGTTCATGCAGCCACCGCTGCCGACTTGGAACGGATCATGAGCGACGGAGGCAGGCGTGCAATCGGACGGGCTGTCGATGCTCGCGCCGCCCGGCTCGCACAAGCTGACCTGAAAAGTCTCCATGGTGGTATTTCGCAAGCGCAACCCGGACGGATTCGGATCCAGGGGGGCCAGCTTGTAGCAAGGCTCAGAATCGTCTTCGAGGCAGAGTTTTTGCACCACCGCGAATGGCTGCTCGGCATGCGGGCCGAGGCGGCCGTCGATCGGCCATTGGGTGTTTATCAGCTTGTAATACTGGAACGGTGAGCGAGCGCGCTTGAGCAGTTCTTGAAACACCCGGTTCAGATCCTTCGCGGTCGCGTCGGGCTCGACGATCCGAGTGACCTGGTTCGGAATCGTGACTTCTAGCGGCAGGATTCCGTCGAAGGGGGTCGGATTGTCGGGCGCCGGATGCGAATTCGGGATCATCTGTAGGTTGACGCAGCACAGGAGCTGCTCAGGAGTCGTCTTCACGACCCCTGGCCGTTGCGTCGCGCATTGCTCGGGCGTCGGCGGGTCGAGCAGGCATTTCGGGTTGAAAAGCGTATAGGGCGGATCGTCTGGCAGAACGGCGGCGAGGTCCTCGGGAACGTTGTCGACGTGCTCGAACGTAGCCCAGATCCATTGCGGCGCCCAGAAGGTCTTGAACACGGTATGCAGCCCAACCAGGCCAACCTGCGCGATGCGGCAACTCTCCGGCTGCACCCCATTTTGCTTGGTGACCGCCTGATTGTAGATGAACGCCGGGCGGGCATAGTAGCGCTTCGGATCATCGAGCGGCTCACAGCTCGGGTCGGTGCAAAGCTCCTTCCACGCCGCCTTGATCTCGATCGCGCCGTTGCGGCCGTAGCCGGCACGATTGTCGGGAAGGACCACGGACGCGTCGACCGGTCCCTGATAGTCGTAGCTGCCGGTATCGGCGAAGCCCTGGTCTTGCAGGTAGCGCCACTCGGCCCGGTTGAATCGGACCTCGTAGCGAATTTGGCTGCCATTGGTATCGACCAGCGTGTTGAACTGGTTGCCGAACGCCTGGTGAGATTCGTTCAGCACCTGGAACGCCCTGGCCCTCCTAGGAATGGTGCCGGCGGGTGCCTCATCGAGCGCCTGCCGGCAGACCTCCGGTAGCGGCTGGCGGCTGTTCCAGTGCTTACCCTTGAGCGTCCAAGTCGGGTCCTGCGGCTGAAACGTCTCGTAAACCTGGGCATAGGTTTCCCACACGCGATCGCGGTTCGGCGTGTTGAACGGCAGGAACCCGGGCAGGCCCCGATAGAACGTGCTGGCCGGCCAGTTAAGGCCCACAAACGCCTTCCAGGCATAACAGTCGAACATGCGTTGCGCTTGCGCCGGCTCAAGCGACGCCGGATCTACGCGCACGTCTGGCGGAATCAGCGGAAACAGCGCTCTGACATCCTTGCACAGGCCGGCCCCGCGGACACCAGGAGTCTGGTCATCGATTCGCGTCGGCTCCGCCACCTGGCGCTCCCGCTCGCGACGGTAGTGCGCGATCCAGAGCCAATCGGTCTCCGAGACGGCGCCGTGGCATTCCAGGCAAAACGCCTCCGCCTTGCCCCACGCCGGCAGGCCGCCATTGACGGGATCGAAGTCGAAGACCAGAAAGTTGCCGGACCGGAACAGGTACCAGAACCATTCGCCGCCGACGCACACGGAGTCCGGTGCGGCGACTGCGCGCTTGGGGCAATAGCCGGGTATTTTGTACATGGAGGTTTGCCACAGCTCGAGGGTATTGGGATCGCCTGGCTTCGAGTTCTCGTTTTCCTTGGCCACGATCGACCAGGGCGGCAAGTCGACCGGCTCGAACGGGTTCGTGATCACATCTTCGATGGCGTCGTTAGCCTGCTGATTGACATAGATCGTGTTGAACAGCCCATGCATGGGCGTGATCGGGTTCGGTTGTCGGGCCTCTGTGGTGGGATAAAGCACACGGCGCGCCTTGAAGTTCGGGCCGATGATGTGTGCGTGAATGTCTTCCGCGCAGCCCAGGGAATCGGCCTCACAGGCGCTGGCGCAGCTATCGTAGTCCGTACTGGCCGGGACGCAACTGTCGTCGTCTGGATTGATGATAATGGTCGCGGCACCAGCTCCGGGGGCTTGCACCAGCGTCAACAGTCCGACCAAGCCGAGACCGAGCGCGTAACGCGTCCCAGCAGTTTGTCTCAAGGGCCAGATGGCGAGCATGCGTTATTCCTCCTGTGGGCTTGTGCGCTCAGTCTAGACGCTAGACTTAGCATGGGCTAGTTGGAGCATGGGCCGACTGGATTTCCAGATTATTGACTTGGGTTGCGCGATTCGCGCAGCGGTGACAGCAGCAATCCCGCATCGGCCGAGCCTTCCGAGAGCCGAGCCTTACGAGACTGGAGTGTCGCCGTGTCGAATGCGCTCTGCATATCGCCTCCGCGGCTTCGGGACGCCGCCCCTTCGCCACTGCGGCCGATGGAGACAGCGGATGCGGCGTTGCCTTAACGGCAAGGGGGAAGACCCTCTGATGGATCGGCTGATGGACCCGGATCGCCTGCATCGCCGAGCTTTCGTCCCTGCGGGTGCTCCCGAGCCGCAATCGACCAAGCGAGGTCGCTCAGTCGCAGATCAGATTGGTCGCCACACCACCCTGGGAATAGTAGCCATCAAAATCGACGTTGAGGCCTGCACAACTCTCTGCGAAGAGTTGTTTGACGACCAGCAGGGCACCTTGCAGCTCCAACCGTAACTGGCAGCCTTCACCACGGGCCGTGAACGAGCTCGCGGCCAGTGCATTCAGCGGCAGCGTGCCATCGAACTCGCCCGTGTTCGGCCCGACGTCGCAAACGTTGGGTGGGCTGTATGTGCTCTCTCCTTTGCACCTAACGGCGTCACCCCTAACCTTGATCGTCAACTCATTCGCCATATTGGACCAGTCGCCGAGCCAGGCCACGGGTTGGTGTGGTGCAGTTGCTGCGAGCGCGCTCAGCGTTGCCAGTCGATTCTCGTAGCTCGTCGTTAGGCAGTCGATGAGCGCGTCCCCGTCGATCATGCCGCAAGTTTGGTCACGCTCCGCCAGCCATGCTCGTTGACTTGCGCGCACCGCCTCGGCCTGTGCCTCCAGCCCGCCAACGAATCGAT
>JBATTL010000019.1:0-9625 GCA_049670525.1 Thiohalocapsa sp.
GTGCCAAAACGACCGCTCGCAGCACAAGAACAAGGACCAGGCGATGAAGCAGCTCAAGGCCAAGCTCTACGAATTGGAAATGCAAAAACGCAATGCCGATCAAAAGGCCCTTGAGGAAACCAAGTCCGACATCGGCTGGGGTAGCCAGATCCGCTCCTACGTTCTGGACCAGTCGCGCATCAAGGATCTGCGCACTAACGTCGAGACAGGCAACACCCAGGCCGTGCTCGACGGCAACCTCGACCCCTTCATCGAAGCCAGCCTCAAGAGCGGGCTCTGAGCAGACCAAGACGCATCATGACCGACCAGCGGCCCGAGCCAACGCATAGTCCAAAGACGACATCCGCCGCCGAAGGACCTGCGCCCGATGAAAACAAGCTGATCGCCCAGCGGCGCGAGAAGCTGACCCAGATCCGCGATCAGGGCAATGCGTTCCCCAACGACTTTCGGCGCAATGTCATCGCCGGCGAGTTACACGCCGAATACGGCGCCATGGACGCCGGGGAACTGGAGACGCGCAACGTCCGCGCCAAGGTGGCCGGACGACTCATGAGCCGACGTGTCATGGGCAAGGCCAGCTTCGCACACCTACAGGACATGAGCGGTCGTATCCAGTTGTTCGTTCAGCGCGATGCGCTCGGTACCGATGACTACGCCTGGTTCAAAAAGGACCTGGATATCGGCGATATCTGCGGCGCGTCCGGCGTCCTGTTCAAGACCAAGACCGGCGAGTTGTCGGTCAAGGTCGATTCGCTGCGCCTGCTGACCAAATCGCTGCGGCCATTACCGGAAAAGTGGCACGGTCTGTCCGACCAGGAAAGCCGTTATCGACAGCGTTATCTCGATCTGATCATGAACGAGGCGACGCGCGACACCTTCCGCACGCGCACACTCATTGTCCAGTTCATTCGCAATTTCCTGAACGCGCGGGGTTATCTCGAGGTCGAGACGCCGATGATGCAGGCGATTCCCGGCGGCGCCGTCGCGCGACCCTTTATGACGCATCACAATGCGCTGGACATGCAACTGTTCCTGCGCATCGCACCGGAGCTGTACCTGAAGCGCCTCGTGGTGGGCGGTTTCGAGAAGGTCTACGAAATCAACCGCAATTTCCGCAATGAGGGCCTGTCGACTCGGCATAATCCCGAGTTCACGATGCTGGAGTTCTACCAGGCGTATGCCGACTATCAGGACCTGATCGACCTCACCGAGGCGATGATCCGCGAGATGGCCCAGGCCGTGCTCGGCACGACCGATCTCGCCTACCAGAGCGAGATGTACGACCTCTCGCAGCCATTTCAGCGCATGACCGTGCGCGAATCGATCCTGCACTTCAACCCGGACCTCACCGGCGCGGACATTGACGCGTTGGACGCCGCCCGGACAGTTGCCGAGCGTCTGGAGATTCACCTCAAAGACAGCTACGGCCTCGGCAAGGTGCAGATCGAGATCTTCGAGAAGACAGTGTAGGGCAGACTCATGAAGCCCACCTTCATCACCGCCTACCCCACCGAGGTATCGCCTTTGGCGCGCCTGAACGACGATGACCCGTTCGTCACCGACCGCTTTGAGTTTTTCGTCGGCGGCCGCGAGATCGCGAACGGCTTCTCGGAACTCAATGACGCCGAAGATCAGGCAGAACGCTTCCGACGTCAGGTCGCCGACAAAGAGGCCGGAGATCTGGAGGCCATGCACTTCGACGCTGACTACATCCGCGCGCTGGAGCACGGCATGCCACCGACCGCCGGGGAGGGCATCGGCATCGACCGGCTGGTGATGCTTTTCACGGACTCGCCGTCCATTCGCGACGTCCTTCTGTTTCCGCATATGCGCCCGGACGAATCGGCCTGAATCGCCTCCCTCCGCCAGCCCTCGGTCACCAAGCCACGTGCGTTGTGAGCAAGCAGGCCCGGACCTGATGTCTAGGCGCTACGACCTGATGCCAGCGCCACGGAGATCACCCTGTAGCGATGCGAATCCACTCGACCCGCTTGCGCATCACGCCATAGTAGACCACGGGGATCACAACCAGAGTCAAGACCGTGGAAACCAACAGGCCGAATAGCAGCGACACGGCCAGGCCCGAGAAGATCGGATCGTCGAGGATGAAAAGCGCGCCCGCCATGGCAGCGACCGCCGTCAGGGCGATGGGCTTGGCGCGCACAACGGCAGATTGAATCACCGCCTGCTCGAAGGCACGTCCCTCTCGGACCTGCTGGTTGATGAAGTCCACCAGCAGGATGGAGTTGCGCACGATAATGCCCGCGAGCGCGATCATGCCGATCATCGACGTGGCCGTGAACTGAGTGCCAAGCAGGGCGTGCCCAGGCATGATGCCGATGATGGTCAGCGGGATCGGCGCCATGATGACCAGGGGCACCAGGTAGCTGCGGAACTGTGCGACCACCAGCAGGTAGATCAGAATTAGGCCGACGCCGTAGGCGATACCCATGTCGCGGAAGGTCTCGTAGGTGACCTGCCATTCGCCGTCCCACTTGACGCTGTACTCATAGGGGTTCTCCGGCGGACTCATGTACCACTGGGTCAGACCAAGTTCGTCGCCGAGCTGGCCGGCGATCTCGAACATACCGTACAACGGGCTGTCTGTGGTGCCGGCCATGTCGCCGACCACGTAGACCACCGGCAGCAAGTCCTTGTGGTAAACGCTGTGGGCGCGCTCTGTCTCGACGACCGAGACGATCTCGGACAGGGGCACCAGTTGTCCGCCCATTGAGCGCACGCGCAGACTCAGCACCTGCTCCAGGTCCGCCTTGTCCGCCTCGGCATACTCGACACGGATGGGCACGGCATATTTGACATTGGCACCGTGCAGGAAGCTTATGTCCTCGCCGCCGAGAACCGTTTGCAGGGCCTGGGCCACGGAGGCCTGCTCGACACCCAGGCGTGCGGCCTTGGCGCGATCGACGACCACCAGAAGCTTGTCTGACGGGTATTCGACGGAATCGTCGATATCGACGATGTCAGCCGTCTCGCCAAAGACTCCGCGCACCTGTTTGGCTATGGCGATCTGCCCCGGATAATCGATGCCATAAACCTCCGCGACCAGCGGCGAGAGCACCGGCGGACCGGGCGGGATCTCGACAATTTTGGCATTGCCCTCGTATTGGCGCGCGATCGCTTGCAACGGCGCGCGCAGCCGCACGGCGATGGCATGACTCTTGTCTGCGCGATGATGCTTGTCGACCAGGTTGACCTGGATATCGCCCAGGTGCAGGCCCTCGCGCAAGTAATACTGGCGCACCAAGCCGTTGAAATTGATCGGCGCGGCGGTGCCTGCGTAGACCTGATAGTCGGTTACCTCGGACACCGTGGAAAGGTACTCGCCCATCTCCGAGAGCACGCGGGCGGTCTGCTCCAGGCTGGTACCCTCGGGCATGTCCAGCACCACCTGAAACTCGCTCTTGTTGTCGAAGGGCAGCATCTTCAGGATCACGGTCTTGTTCACCGCCAGCATGACCGACCCGGCGATCAGGATCAGGATGCCGGCCAGCAGCAGCCAACGATTCAGGATGCCGCGCCCGCCTTCGAGAAACGGCCCGATCAGGCGGCAGAAAAAGCCATGGAGCAGCTTGCTGCTGCCCTCGTCCCGATGATCAAGACCGCTCCCGGCCGTTGCCGCTGCATCGTGCCGTTTGCCAAGCATGAAGTTGCTCATCCAAGGGGTGAAGACAAAGGCCACGACCAGCGAAATCAGCATACCCATGGACGCGTTGATCGGGATCGGGCTCATGTACGGCCCCATCAGACCGGTGACAAAAGCCATCGGCAGCAGCGCGGCGATGACGGTGAAGGTAGCCAGGATGGTCGGACTACCGACCTCATCCACCGCGCCGGGCATCAGTTGCAGCAGCCGATTACGCGGGAAAAGCGCAATGTGCCGGTGGATGTTCTCGACCACAACGATCGCATCATCCACCAGGATGCCGATGGAGAAGATCAGCGCAAACAGCGACACGCGGTTGAGCGTGAAGCCATAGGCCCAGGAGGCAAACAGCGTCAGGGCCAGCGTCACCACCACCGCGGCACCAACGATGAGCGACTCGCGCCAGCCGACGGCAAGCAGCACCAGCGCCACGACCGAGATGGTCGCAAATGCCAGTTTGGTGATCAGCTTCTTGGCCTTGTAGTCGGCGGTCTCACCGTAGTTGCGGGTGATGCTGACCTCGACGCCGTCGGGAATGAAGGTGCCGTGCAATTGATCGAACCGCTCCACCACGCGCTCGGCGATCTCCACCGCGTTAGTGCCTTGCTGCTTGGCCACGGCAATGGTTACCGCCGGTCTGATGCCGGCCAGCTCGATGCCTCTGAGCTCGGCGCCCTGGCCGGCACCCATGGAGACGTAGGTCCGCGGCAGCTCGGGTCCACGTTCGACCTGCGCGACATCATGGAGATAGACCGGTCGGCCGCCGTGGAGGCCCACCACCAGCTCACCGATCTCGTCGGGACTCGTCAAGAATGTGCCGGCCTGGACCAGCACCTCCGTGTTTCTCGCGACGACCCCGATGTCGTCCCGGACAATGCTGCTCGCCTGCAACGCGCGGCGCAGATCGGTCAAGTCGATATGGTGCGCCGCGAGGGCCTGAGGATCGAGCACCACGCGCACCACCTGTTCCGGTACGCCGACGGTATAGACGTCGCGCGTCCCCTGAACACGCTTGATTTCCTGCTCGATGGCGTGTGCCACCTTGCCCAGCTCGTAGGCGCCGACATCTAGATTTTCAGACCACAGCGTCGCGGTCAGAATTGGCACATCGTCGATACCCTTGGGCTTGATGATGGGCTGGCCAACGCCGAGGTTTGGCGGCAACCAATCCGCGTTGGAGCGGATCTTGCTGGACAGGCGCACGATAGCATCGGTTCGGTCCTCGCCCACCTTGAATTGGACCGTCAACACGGCCATGCCCGGCCGTGACACCGAATAGATGTGTTTGACGCCCTTGATCTCGGACAGCACTTGCTCCGCCGGGCCGGCCACAAGGTGTTCGACCTCCGTCGCCGACGCGCCCGGAAAAGGGATGAAGACATCGGCGAAGGTGACGTTGATTTGCGGCTCTTCTTCACGCGGTGTCACGAGGATCGCGAACAGCCCAAGCAACAGTCCAACCATGGCCAATAGCGGCGTGATCTCGGTGTTTTGAAAACGCGCCGCAATGCGGCCGGATAGGCCGAGACCCGGCTGCGGCAAAGCGCCGGCGACACCAGGCTTGGACGCATCTTCCGAACCGGCAGTGACCTCATTCATCACTATGCTCCCCGCCCCCGACCCGACGATCCCGCGTCTTTAGCGCGACGCCGGCCGCGATTGGGTCCAGCGCCACCTTTTCCCCCGCGCTCAAGCCCGACAGCACGACCAGGTCATTGCCCAAGGGCCGGCCGACGCGGATCTGACGCAACCGGATGTCGCCGCTGTTGTCCAGCACATAGACGCCGGTGACCTCGGAACGATAGACAACGGCTGCTTTGGGCACCGTCAGCTCCTCTTTCCGACCGGTCAAGATGCTTGTCTTCACGAACATGCCCGGAAACAGCCCAGGGGTGCGTTCGGGTAGATCCAATCGGATCTTAAAGGTATTCGACCCCATGTCCGCAAACGGGAACACGGTGATACGCGCCGGCTCGACCACCGCACCGGTGGGCAGTTGGACCTTCACCTCGCCGAATTCTCGGACCGCCGGGATCAGGGTTTGGGGCACGTCCACGATCACGCGCAACTGGTCCAGCGAAATACCGGTCATGATGGCTTGACCCGAGCTTGCGATCTCACCTAGTTCGACATGGCGTTGGATGACAATGCCGGAATACGGCGCACGAATCTCGGTGTACCGCAACTGCTCCCGGTATTGCCGAAGACCAGCCTCGGCCGACTCGAGCCGCGCTTGGGCGCTTGTCAACGCCGTCTCGGCCTTATCCATCTCGGAGTCCGAAACGTTCTTGGTCTTATGGAGCCCCTGCATTCGGCCGAACTCGTCGCGGACCTGATCCAGCTCCGCGGTGGCGGATTTCAGCTCAGCGGCGGCGCGCGCGACACGGGTGCGATGCTCGCTATCGCGCAGCCTGGCGATGACGTCACCCTTGTTAACGACGTCGTCCACATCGTAGAGGATCTCCTCGACCTGACCCTGGGTCTGGGCCGAGACGGTCGTTCGATTGATCGCTTCGACGACACCATCGAGCCGGTACTCGCGCGGAACCGTCTGATAGCGCACCTCCGCATGCTGCAATCCGGCGCCGGCCGACACCTCGGTTGCCTGGGCAGCAGGAAAGACAAGCAACAGGGCCAAAGCGGGCCCGACAATCCCAATCTTTGCTGTTCGGAACATGATGAATCGGTCAGTCAATAAATTGGTATTAGCTAATATTATGTTATAAGATGCGAATTGCAATCGTTTCGATGACGAAGGGCGCGATGCCTCCCCTGTTCGACGGGCCGCAAGGAGCACGTCGATCGTGGCATTTCCGTAAGATTGCGACGCATTTTGCCGCAGACCTAAGCTGCATCGACGGCTATACTTGCCGTTTCGTGGACAAACACCTGTTTGATTTTTGACAGTGGCGTTACCGGACCCCGCGGTTGCGTCCCGAACACCTCCGACCCATTGCGAAATCGCCCCTCCTTATGTTTCTGCGCATCCTGCTCGTCCTCCTGTTCCTCGCCGCGATGATAGGCGGCCTCGCCTATCTGAAGTTCCAACAGATTCAGGGCGAGATCGCAATGTTCTCGCAGCCCATGCCGCCGTCCGCGGTGTCAGCGGTCAGTGTCGAAGCCATGTCCTGGCAACCCCAGCTCAAGGCTGTCGGCAACGTGCAAGCGGTGCAGGGTGTACTGGTGAACAATCAGGTGGCGGGCCAAGTGGAGCGAATCCTATTTGAGTCCGGTGACCTGGCAACCAAGGGCCAGGCCCTAGTGCAGCTGGACACCGAGGTGGACGAGGCAGATCTGGCGGGCCTGGTCGCCTCGCTGGACCTGGCCGAGACGCAACTCAGGCGCAATCAGAAGCTGCTCAAGGATCGCGCCGTATCCCAGGGAGACTTCGACGAGATCAGTGCCCAGGTTTCCCAAGCCAAGGCGCAGGTCCAGTCGAAGCAGGCGCTGATCGAAAAAAAGACCATCCGCGCGCCCTTCGACGGTCAGCTCGGTATTCGCCGCGTGAATCTGGGCCAGTTCCTGGTCGCGGGCTCGGCGATTGCGGAGCTGGAGGCGCTGGACCCGGTCTATGTGGACTATGCGCTGCCGGAACGACACCTGGCCAAACTCAGCCCGGGTCAGCCGGTTCAGATCAGCGTCTCCGCCTATCCGAATCAGGTCTTCGACGGCAGTATTCGCGCGATCAGCCCTGCGGTTAATCGGGAGACCCGCAACGTACAAGTGCGGGCGTTGTTCGAGAATCCAGACCGCCTATTACGGCCGGGCATGTTCGCCAGGGTCGAGACCCTGCTGCCGAAGAAGGATCAGGTGCTCACCCTGCCGCGACAAGCGGTGACTTTCAATACCTACGGCGATTCGGTTTTCGTGATCCAGGAGCAGGCCGCCGGTGAGACGGGCGAAACGCCAACAGGCGCACCGGATGACGCGGCTGGGGCATCAGACAAAGATGCCGAATCCGACGGCCAACAGCCACAAAAGCTGGTTGTCCAACGCCGACAGATCCGCACCGGCGATGTGCGCGGCGACCAGGTGGAGGTGCTGGAAGGTCTCAGCGCGGGCGAGCAGATCGTATCCGCCGGCCAGGTCAAGCTACGCAATGGCGCCGAGGTGGTCATCGCCGATGCGATTCGAACCGGCTCGGATTCCGAGTCGGACGCAACCGCGGGAGCCGCCACCGGTCAAGGTCAACCGGAATGAGGTTCACCGACATCTTCGTTCATCGGCCCGTGCTCGCGAGCGTCTTGAGCCTGCTGATCTTCGTACTGGGCTTGCGCGCGCTGGTGCAGATGGAGGTGCGTCAGTACCCGGAAACACAGAACACCGTGGTCACGATCACCACGGCCTATCCGGGCGCCAGCAGCGAGCTCGTCAAAGGATTCATCACGACGCCATTGCAACAGGCCATCGCCGAGGCCGACGGCATCGATTATCTGACCGCGACCAGCAGTCAGGGTGTGTCGGTGGTCGAAGCGAACATGCGTCTGAACTACGACCCCAATGCGGCAGTCGCGGAGATCCAGGCCAAGGTCGCGAGCCAGCTCAACGTCCTACCGGAGGCGGCGCAGAACCCGGTCATCGACTCCACCACCGGCGACGCCACGGCGCTGATGTACCTGGCCTTCTACAGCCGCGACATGGATCTGCCGCAGATCACCGACTACCTGATCCGGGTCGTGCAGCCCCAGTTGCAGGCCCTCGACGGCGTGGCCAAGGCGGAATTGATCGGTAACCAGACCTTCGCCATGCGCGTTTGGCTGGACCCGGACCGTATGGCATCCCTCGGCGTCTCCGGCCAAGACGTCTCCGAGGCCCTGGAAGACAACAACTACCTGGCCGGCATCGGCCAGGTACGAGGCAATCAGGTGCAGATGGACCTGACCACCACCACCGACGTCAGCGAGGTGGACGATTTTCTGAATCTGGTGGTCCGCTCCGAGGATGGCACGCTGATTCGGCTGAACGATATCGCCGATGTGCAGCTCGGCGCCGCCGACTACGACACGGCCACCCTGTACAAGGGCATCCCGGCCATCTTTATCGGTGTCGAACAGACGCCAGGTTCTAACCCGCTCGACGTGGCCGCTCGTGTGCACGAACTCCTGCCGGACCTCGAGGCCCAGTTCCCGGAGGGCCTGGAGGCCCATATCCCCTACGACGCTAGCGAATTCATCGCCGAATCAATCGACGAGGTCTTCAAGACCCTTGCCGAGGCGGTGCTAATCGTGCTGCTGGTGATCTTCCTCTCCCTAGGCTCTCTCCGAGCTGCCATCGTGCCCTCGGTGGCGGTGCCGCTTTCCATCGTCGGCGCCGGTTTCCTTATGCTGTTGATGGGCTTTTCCATCAATCTGTTGACGCTACTGGCTATGGTGCTGGCCATCGGCATCGTCGTCGACGACGCCATCGTTGTGGTCGAGAACGTGCACCGGCACCTGGAGATGGGCAAGGACGGACTCACCGCCGCGGTGGACGCCGCCCGCGAGCTGGGGCTGCCGATCATCGCCATGACCACGACACTCGTGGCGGTCTACGCCCCCATCGGCTTCATGGGCGGTCTGGTGGGCTCGCTGTTCGTCGAGTTCGCCTTCACACTGGCCGGTGCAGTGCTGATCTCGGGGATCGTTGCACTGACCCTGTCGCCAATGATCTCGGCGCGGGTGTTGCGGTCCAGCAAGCAGCAGAGCCGTTTCGAGCATGGTGTCGAGCGTTTCTTTCAATGGCTGGCCCGCGTTTATGGCGGTGCACTTCACGGCTGGCTTCGCTTCCCGGGCGTGACCATACTGGTGGCGGTGACCGTCATCGCCAGCATCTACGTCATGTACGACATGACCAAGAAGGAACTCGCCCCCACCGAGGACCAGAGCATCCTGTTCTTCCTGGCCACGGCGCCTCAGACAGCGACCATCGATTACGACATCCATTACGTGCAGCAGATCCAGGAGATCTTCGAGCAGTTCCCGG